>JASFUG010000133.1:0-8094 GCA_050050395.1 Nitrospirota bacterium | reverse complement strand
GAGGTTGTCGTTCAGGCCGCGTGCCAGATCGATCGAGTGCAGCAACAAACCGATGGACACGCTGTCCAGCACAAGCTCGCCGTTGCGCGCCTTGTCGAGAAGATTCTCGGTCTCGTGGGCAAGCCCGCCCAGAGCGGACAACTCCAGAAAACCCGCCGAACCCTTCATGGAATGGAAGGTCCGGAACAAGGCATGGATGATCTCGACATCGGTCGGGTCTTCCTCGAGAGCGAGGATCTTTTCTTCGACCTCCTGCAGGCTCTCGCTGGTCTCGTTGCAGAAGTCCCTCAGGATCTCGACATCGTCCGCCTGGACCGATGCCAGTCCCTCCAGTCCCGTGACCTCGGGAAGGGCGTCAGGCTGCGCCATCGTGCCGTCCTCCGTTGCAGTGGCCCGTCGCTCGTCGGCATCGCCCCGCACGGGCCCCGGCGCACTCATCGGCGGCACCGATGGCTCGACAACCGGGGGGACCGTGTTTACCGGTGACGACGAGGTCGGCGTAACGGGGACCGGTTCGACAGCCCTTTCCCCACCCTGATCGCCGGGTCCCTGGGACTCTGCGGTACCGCGAGCAGGCACTCCATCCCGTGGCTCACATTCGATCCGAATGTCACTCTCGTCCCAGTGAAAGAGGAACACATCCTCGACGTCCTGCCGGGGACGGCACGTCCGCAGGCCCAGCTCCCAGGAGACGTATAAACGGACCGGATCGATCTCTGCGAGACTCGGTAGATCGCGTCGGTCACAGCGAATCTCTGTCAGCTCGCCCAAGGTCGAAAGCTCTTCGAGCAACAGGATGGGATTGGCCCCCTGAAAGAAGACCTCCGGACTGAGCGCGATGTGAATGCGGTAAGCCGATGCGCCCTCCGCCTTCGGCGCAGGCGCTCCGGCGTTGACCGGGCCGGCGTCCACCGACGCCTGCTGGCGTCTCGTCCCATCGCTCACCCCGACCGCCCGCAGTCGCTCACACAGGGGGGCCAGGGTCCTGGTGTGATCGCTTTCTGTCCCGTCCGTCGCCTCGTTGACCATGCGGCGCAGCACGTCCAGGGAGTCGAGCAAGAGGCTGACGATCTCCGCATCGATCGCCAACAGACCGTCCCGCACGCGATCCAGCACGCCCTCCATGGAGTGCGTCAGGTTAGCGATCTGGGGAAAACCGAACATCGCAGCCGACGACTTCATCGTATGCGCGGCACGAAAGATGCGATTGATCAGCTCATGGTCATCGCGCTTTTCCTCCAGCTCGACGAGGTCCATCTCAAGGGCCTCGGTGAGGTCCTGAGCTTCGTTGATGAAGGTCTCCCGGTAGACGTCCTGTTCGCTCATCGACTCCCCTCTTGACCCGTCTGTTCGAGCAGGTCGACGAGGCCGGTCAGGCGTACCGCCTCGGTCAATGCCTGGCTTGGCCGGTATATCTCGAATGGCTTTCCGGATGCGCGCGCGGAAGCCCGGGTTGCCAACAGCAACTGCAGCCCGGCCACGTCTACCGCCTCGACCTTGTCACCGACGAAGACGAGGTCGCCCCCATCACTACTCGCGGCCAAGAAATCCTTGTGCAGCCCCGCCGCCTTTTCGACGGTGAGGCAGCGAGGCAGGTTCAGGTCGCCCTTCTTGGTTCGCTTCATGGGTCACTCGTCTTACGAATCATCGTGTGGTGGACACGCCGAAGGTCGAGGCGATGGCGGAAGCCTCACACGACGACGCCCGCCCGTGTCGCCTAGCCGAGGACCTTGGTGAGGACTGCGAGGAGCTGATGAGGCTCGAAGGGCTTGACGATCCAGCCGGTCGCCCCCGCCTCTTTGCCGCGCAGTTTCTGGTCGCGGCTGGATTCGGTGGTAACCGTCAGGATGGGGGTGAAGCGGTACCCCTTGAGCTTGCGCAACTCGGTGATCAGTCCGAAGCCATCCATCCTGGGCATGTTGATGTCGGTCAACACGGCGTTGAACTGTGCGCTCTTTGCCTTCCCCAGGGCATCCTCACCGTCCACGGCCGTCGTCACTTCGTATCCGGCATCGGTCAGGGTACGTTCCAGCATCAGTCGCACGGAGGGAGAGTCATCCACAGCCAAGATCGCTGCCATTATGGTCGCCTCGATAGATGCACAGATGGGATTCCCGAAGGCGTTTGCCCGCCGGGCAATGGTGCAATCTTTATCGACGCGCGAAGGCGATCCTTGAGCCCACCGGCAGCGTGGTAGGAGGAGGCGTCTGCGCCTGGGCCGAAGCCTCCATATCCGGTCGCCGCGGCAACGGCGTGGGGTGATACAAGGGTCATCGCGGCGACAGTCGGGTCTTGGCCATGGGACCGCCGTGCGCCCGGATACAGTCCCAGAACAGCCCCCGCCGGGACCGCCCACCTATCGGTGCCACGAGGGCGAAGACGATCGGGAGAAAGGAACCGCAACGCCCGTAGCCGCGGCGTGCGAAACGATCGGGTTACCGCACCGCTCGAACGGGAAACGCGTAGCCCTCCCGCAGATGCCGGATCAGTCCCTGATAGGGGTCGATCTCTACGGGGTCGCCGACACGGAAATAGGGGCGGAGGTCCACGTCCGACTGAAATCGCGGCTCGTCACCCGCGGCAGCAGCTGCAGCGGCACATACCCACGCGACGACCGAGACCGGCAGTACCACCCCTGAGGGAGGGCAGGTCGCCGCGATCGCGATCACCGGGCCGCCCGTGGGAGGAGGGCGCTCTCGATCGGTGGTCGCATCGACCAGATAGGCGGCACCGATGATCTTTCCCGTCGCCATGGGGAATCGATGCTCCGTCTCCAACGACGCGGGTGTCAACTCGCACCGCCCGCAATCTCTCCCATCACGAATCCGCAGCCCGGTGTACGCGCCCGCATCGCCCACCTCCCGTCATCCGGACCTCGACCACCGGGAGGAATCGCCCGGAACGGACGGACGCGCGGGCTCGAAATCGGCCGCCATGTTGGCCGGTGAATCGTGAGCCCTGGCGGGCGACGTTAGCCGAAGCATGCCGAGCCGTGCGTCGCCGTCGTTCTATCAAGACGCCGGTCCCTTCTACCGAAGTTGTAGGCACCGGCCGAGGTCCAGCAACGAGGTCATCGGCGCCCCCACACGACGCGCTCCCCGACCATGCCTACTGAAACGATCGACGCCATTCCCCTAGCCCTGCGCGCGGAGCTCGACGAGCTGCCGAGCATGCCCTCGGTGGTCAGCAGCTGTCTCGACGAGCTACACGATGCGCAGTCCAATGCACAGCGCGTCGCGGACCTGATGCTCGCAGACGTCGGGCTCACGGCCCGCGCCTTGCATCTCGTGAACTCATCGTTCTTCGCGCTCTCTACCGAGGTGCGGTCCCTGTCCCACGCGATCGCGTTACTCGGCAGCGTACGTCTGGAGGAGATCATCCTCTCGGTCGTGATGCCGCAGCTCTTCGGCAAAGGCCCGGGCGGTCCACTGGTCCTCAAGACCTGGGAACATAGCTTTGCCACCGCATTCATCGCGCGGGAGCTCGCCGTACGACTCGGCTTTCCCCGGCCGACCAATGCCTACGTCGCCGGCCTGATGCACGATCTCGGATTGATCGTCGCCGTACGATGTCTCCCCGTACCGATGCGGCGCGTGGTGGAGGAGCTGAATGCGATCGGACACTGGGACCTCGGCGTCGAGGTCCGCCAGCTACAGACCCATCACGCGATCGTCGGCGCAAGCCTCGCACGAAAGTGGGACTTCCCGAATGGCATCATCGACACCATCCATGACCACCACTCACCGTCTGGCAGCGATCCCCTGATCGGGCTGGTGCACGTGGCGGACCAGTGCGCATCGGCCGCCGGCCTCGGCATCCTTGAACGTGAGGAGAACGACGACTTTGATCTCCTCACCCATTGCCAGGAGACCCCGGGTCTGGCCGACGCCCTGGCCATTCCCGCTGACCTGAATTCACTCGCCCTGCCATACGACTGGGCGGTCCAGGTCCGCACCTTGGTCGCGGATTTCGTCCAGGCGTGAGCCATCGGAACGCCACATCTCCGATGACGCCGCAGCCGAGTCCACCCACCTCCATCGAGCCCCCTTCCCACCACCTAGCGTTCACAGAAAGGAAGTGTGATGGCCTTCAACGTTCTGATCGTCGATGACTCCTCCACCATGCGCAAGATCGTCCACCGCAACCTGAAGCAGACCGGTCTGTCCTTCGACGAGGTCTTCCAGGCCGGGGACGGTCAGGAGGCCCTGGCAGTGCTCGCGGAGCATCCCGTGAACCTCATCCTGTCCGACTGGAACATGCCCAACATCGATGGGCTGGGACTGGTGCAGGCCGTGCGCGGTAATCCCAGCTTCGCTCACATTCACATCATCATGATCACCACCGAGGGCGGGGAAACGAAGGTGTCGGAAGCCCTCGCCAGCGGCGCCAATGGCTACGTGAAGAAGCCGTTCACGGCTGAAGACCTGGAGCAACAGCTGGCATCAATGATGGCGTGACGCATGCCCGAGCCCCGCATCGCGACCGACATTCATCCTCGGAAAAGGAATCCTCAATGCCCGCCATGACGTCCGCCGCGATATTCGACGCCGTGCACGGAATCTTCCAGTCGATGCTCGGTATCGAGCCCGGCCTGCAGGCTCTCGAACGTGTCGACCGGCCACTGGGTAACACCGGCATCTCGGCCATCGTCGGCTACGCCGGAGAACATGAGGGGACCGTCGTCCTAATCTGCGGCAGGACGGTCGCAACCCAGTTCGCCGAGGCAATGCTCATGGAAGATAGCCTCGACCCGGACAGCGAGGAAGTGGACGACGCGATGGGAGAGATCGCGAACATGATCGCCGGACAGCTCAAGAACCTCGTCTGTACCGGCGGCAACGAGGTCCAGCTGTCGATCCCGATCATCGTGCGGGAAGGCGACTACCGTTTGCAGGTACCGGCGGACTACGAGCGCTGGCGTCTCACCGCGGTGCACTCGAACGGCGAGCCGTTCTTCGTGGAGATGGTCTCACGGGAGCCAATCGGGTGATGCCGCGACCTGCCTGGGCCCTCCACCGACGCACCGCAGGGTGTCCTGGGTTTCGGGTCCGACGCGGCACGGATAGGCCATGAGCAGGGCGCTGCGTGCCTTCATCGAGAAGCTCGATCAGCAGATCGGCGAGGGTCTCTCGGATCTCCTCGCGACGGAGATTACCCTCACGTCGGGGGAGTTGGACCGAATCGGCGAACAGTCACTCGATCGGTTCGGGAACGAGTTTGTGGCGCTGCTCACTGCGACGGTGAGCAAGCCACACGAAGGCACCATCTACATCGCATTCGACCTCCCGCGCGTAATTGTCCTCGGCGCCTTGCTGGAGATGGTGCCGCCTCCCGGAATCGCCGAGCGTCTCACCGAGCCGGTGTTCGACGCGGACAACGCCGACGCCTTCGAGGAGGTCGGCAACATACTGATCGGTAAACTCGACGAGGTCATCCGCGAGTGTCTCGGTTCAGCGACGATCCATACCAAGAAGAGCGACTCGCTCCATGGCCCACCGGGCGAGGTTCTCCCGACGATCCTCGAGTCTGGTGAGTATTACTGCCTCGACGCCACGATCAACATCGCGGGTCAAGACGCCGGCCCCATCGCCTTCTTTCTCTATTCCTCCCTGATCGAGGAGGGCTTCGAGGCGGACCCTGAGGTCGTCCGCTCGCGCGCGGTGACACCGGCCGAGGGAACGTCCACGGATGCACCGGCCGACCCCGCCGAGGCCGGCACCGCGGATCACGACAGCCAACTCGCCGCCGCGGAACCGGGCAGCGCCTCCGCGGCGGCCGTGGGCGACGTCGGCAGGCCGGCAGACGAGGGAAGCCTCACCGACGACGCAACTGCCGCGCAGCTGTTGTCGAAAGCGATGGGCGAGGCCGGCGACGGTGCCGCCACCGGCCTGACCGCACCGCTACCCCCTCAACGCGGTACCGGCCTCGCCGCCGATATCGAGAGCCGTGGCTCTGGCGGCAAGACCGTCCTGCTGGTGGTGGACGACGACATCACCACGCGCGCGATGATTCGCAGCTACCTGGAAGGCCCGGACATCTCCATCTTCGAGGCGGTCAGCTGGCGCGAGGCCGGTCTGTTCCTCCGTCGCCACCGGGTGGATGGCATCCTGCTCGATCTCTACCTGTCCGATCTCAACGGCATCGACGCCTGTCGCAAGCTCCACCTGCACCCATCGACCCGCGGGGTGCCTGTCCTCCTGTGTACCAGCCGGCCGAGCCGGGAGGCGGTCATCAAGGGACTGAAAGCGGGTGCCGCCGACTTCCTCATCAAGCCGTTCAGCCGCGACCGGCTGATCGAGAAGCTGGATACCCTCCTACATCCCGTCTGACGGCTTGCGCCGGCAACGAGTGGGCGGTCGCCGTCCGCACCACGCCGTGGGTGGACGTGGCGCTCCGGGCGTAACCCGGCCGGAGTCAGAGAGTTCGCTTGCGCACCTCCGCCGGGATCGTCGTCCCACCGCCGATCGCCCGCAGGTCCGTCCCCGTGGCCATGCGAGATGGGCGGCACCCCGGAACTTCGCACGGGGCCTCAGGCCCGCCGGTGGAAAACCGGCCTTATGTAGTGCGGATCATTCCCGACGCAACGCATTGAAAAGCGCGGGAAAACGCCTCGCACGACCGTCTTGGCGAAGGAATACCGTACCGGGTCCACCCAGATTTTCCACACCTTTTCCACAGCTTTGTAAACAGGCAGATGCTTAGGTAAACTCTTGTCAGAACTACATCTTTATTGCTTCTTGGTGGACCTTGACGGGTCTCCGGGGGGAGCGATATAAGGGGTCCGACGGTGGTCCCGCAACGCCATCGCAGGGTCGCCCCGTCGTCCCGCCTCAGCACCGCAGTTTCTCCTCCCCCCGGGCGCCTCGCCCGACTAAACCTGACTCTTTCTATATAGTTTACTACCCCACCGGAGACCGCCCCATGGCCAGGAAAACCGCCGCCTCCCCGACCACCGCCAAGCCAGCCAAGGGGCTGACCATCGCACGCCGCTTCACCCGTCCCGACGAGGACGCGTACGCCACCGTCGAGTGGGTGCGACGTGACTCGCGGATCACCAATACCGACGGCTCGGTGGTGTTCGAGATGGCCGACTGCGAGGTGCCGGCCTCCTGGTCGCAGGTGGCCACCGACATCATGGTGAGCAAGTACTTCCGCAAGGCGGGAGTGCCGCAGATCGACGCCGAGGGGCGGACGCTCCTCGACGACGACGGACAGCCCGTCACCGGTCCCGAGCGCAGCGTGCGGCAAGTGGTGAACCGCCTCACCGGCTGCTGGCGGTACTGGGGCCAGAGGCATGGCTACTTCGCCAGCGACGAGGACGCCGAGGCGTTCGAGGCAGAGCTCGCCTACATGCTCCTCCACCAGATGGTCGCCCCGAACTCGCCGCAATGGTTCAACACCGGTCTCAACTGGGCGTACGGGCTGACCGGACCGGCCCAGGGCCACTACTACGCCGACCCCGAGACCGGCGAGGTCAAGGAGGGTCGCGATGCCTACACCCATCCCCAGCCCCACGCCTGCTTCATCCAGTCGGTGCAGGACGACCTGGTGAACGAGGGCGGCATCATGGACCTGTGGCAACGCGAGGCACGGCTGTTCAAGTACGGCTCCGGCACCGGCACCAACTTCTCCAACCTGCGCGGCGAGGGTGAGCCCCTCTCGGGCGGCGGCAAGTCGTCCGGCCTGATGTCGTTTCTCAAGATCGGCGACCGCGCCGCCGGTGCCATCAAGTCCGGCGGCACCACCCGCCGCGCCGCCAAGATGGTGTGTCTCGACCTCGACCACCCGGACATCGAGCAGTTCGTCGACTGGAAGGTGAACGAGGAGCGCAAGGTGGCGGCACTGATCGCCGCCGGCTACGACGCCGACTTCAATGGCGACGCCTACGCCACGGTCTCCGGCCAGAACGCCAACAACTCGGTGCGCGTCCCCAATGCCTTCCTCAAGGCGGTGGAGACGGGCGGGTCCTGGGATCTCCACTGGCGCACCGACGGCCGCGTCGCCAAGAGCGTCGACGCCCGCGAGCTGTGGGAGCGCATCGCCCGCGCGGCCTGGGCGTGCGCCGACCCGGGCATACAGTTCGACACCACCATC
>JASFUG010000132.1:0-8100 GCA_050050395.1 Nitrospirota bacterium | reverse complement strand
CGTCGAGGTGCCGCCGAACGGGGGTCAGACCGGTACCTGCGTGGTGCTGGTCACCGAGGACGCCCAGCGCACCATGCTCACCCATCTCGGCGTCTCCTCCGAGCTCGGTCCGGAGGACATCCAGCCTGCGGAGATCGGCCAGGCACAGTACGTGTACGTCGAGGGCTATCTCTTCACCGGAGAGTCGACCCGCGCCGCGGCCCTGAAGGCGATCGAGGTGGCGAAGCAGCACGGCGTGAAGGTGGCCCTCACGGTCTCCGATCCGTTCCTGATCGATCTCTACCGCGACGAGCTCTGGGCGTTGATCGAGGGGCCGGTCGATCTGCTGTTCTGCAACCAGGTGGAGGCGCGTGCCCTGACCGGACTGGACGACCCGATCGACTGCGCCCGGGAGCTCCACAGGCACGCCGCCAACGTCGCCCTCACCCTCGGTGCCGCCGGCTCGATCATCATGCACGAGAACGAGGTGATCCCGATCGAGGGTGTCGAGGTGGAGGCGGTGGATACCACGGGCGCCGGCGACATGTACGCCGCCGGTGTGCTCTACGGCATCACCAACGGCCTCACCTGGCGGCAGGCGGGACACCTCGGTAGCCATGCCGCCGGCCGTATCGTCTCCCAGATGGGTGCCCGCCTGCGCCGCCGCTTCACCCGCCAAGAGATCGACGCCCTGCTGGCGTGACGAGATCGGGCTTCAGTCGGATTTTCCTGCGGTCGCGGCACTCGCCGTGTCAAGCCTTCGGGACGGAGCGGGCGGGTGGCCGTCGGGAGAGCAGAGGTGACCGAATAGCGGATGACCAGCGGAGGCGAGTTGGTTAATGTCGTGAGCTAAGAAGAGAAGCGTGAGGCAGCCTCGTTGACCCCTGCCTCGGCTTGTGCACCCGGGTCATCGTCGCGAGGACAATCTATTGGCGAAGCCGAACTATCAGTTTGAAAAGCGTCGCAAAGAGCTGGAAAAGAAGAGGAAGAAGGAAGAGAAGAAGCGGCGCAAGCTGGCCGGAAGCGAGCGGCGGGACGATGGAGAAGGGCAGCCGTCGCCACCCGGCAGTGACCTGCAGTAAGCGGCGCACGCCGGCGACCGCGCCAGGGTCTCCGGGCGAGCGGGCATCGCCAGGGGCACGGGTTCGGTCGTGCGAGCCGTGCCGGTGGCAGCGACGCACCGCGAACTGAAACGGGCCGCCACCGATACGTTGACGACCTATCCTGTTCGAGCGACCGCCGGCATCGGTGGGGCACTACGATACCCGCGTCGCGTATCCCTGTACGACAATCCGCCTGGCGTTCACGTTCTGTGTCCGCTCGTTGCGGCCGACCTCATGCAGGTGCGGGCGGATCACCGGCCACCCCGTATTTCTCACCACCGCCGCATTCGTGGATCCCGGCGCGGTGCCGCGCCGCTCGGTAGGTGCGAATTCATTCGCACGATGCCGGAAGGTCCGGGGACAGGGCGTCGGCCGAATGAATTCGGCCCTACGCCGAGGTCACCTTGCCTCCCCCGCCCTGCCGCGAAGGGGTCAGCTGCCCGGTGAGATATCCGGACCAGCCCCCGCGCCTCGCCACGGATCGTCGCGAGACGGTGTAAAGGCGCGGAGATCCTGGGTGGCCCTCCTCGTCCGAGGTGGGCCAGGAGATGCGGGCGGCTGGGCGCTCGTCCCAGACTCGTGGCGAGAGAGGCGGGCTAATCCCCTACCTCGAGGCCGCCGCCTTTTCCGAGACCGCCCTTCACCGTCTGCGCCTGGTAGTTGCGGACCACCTTGACGAGCTGGTTGTACGAATCCATGAAGGCGGCGGTGATGATCTTGCCTTCCGGCGTGTTGGTGAACCCACCGGCGCCGGCTCCCAGGCCGCCGCCGAAGATGCCGCCGAACAGGTTGAAGTCGAAGTTCTTGGCGCTGCCCTCCGCCGCGGCGAGCTGCACGCCGGAGCGGTTGTCGATCATGATCAGGGTGGTGGAGGCCTCGTTTGACTTCAGGCCGCCGGCCAGGGCGCTGGCGGTCCTGCCGAGGACACCGAAGGCCCCTAGGACGCCACTGGCGCCGCCGGTCCCTTTGGCGCTGAAGTTGATGCTCGGGTTCATGGTGTAGTCCGCGGCGACCATCTGGCCCTTGCCGAAGCTGCTGCCCTCACGCATCTCGCCGCTTTGCTCCAGGGCGCGCTCCTGCAGCATGTTGTTCATCGCCCGGCCGCGCTCGACCACCACGAAGCAGTTGGATTGCTGGATCATCATCCGCAGCACCGGTACCGTGGTGCCGAGATTCGGATAACGGCTGTAGTAGGAGTGCCACCAACTCGCCGATTGGTCCTCGACCACGGCCAGGGTGCCGAGGGTGTCGTCGCAATGCTCGAGCTGCGTGTTCGCCCCTTCGGAGGTCCCCCCCCCTGCCGCGCCGCTGACCGTCGACTTCGAGCCGCCCAGTTGCGGCATGGTGCCCTGGCATCCTGCCAGCCCCAGCGCAGCGATCACTGCCGCGCCCACACCCCACCGGCCGAGCCGTCCAGCCACGTCCCATCGATTCGTGTCCATCTTCATCTCCTCGTCCATCGTGTCCGGCGGCCCCGCCACCCGAGCGCGACGCCGGGGCACCGACGCTGCGCCGCGTGACGGCCATCCGCCGTTGAGGTACTGCCTGCAGGTCCGGCGGTTCCCCTCGAGTTCAAAGCACAAAGATGGTGCGGCGCTGGGTCCGGGCATCGACGCCCTGACCGTCACCGCACTCTCTGCACGGAAGGGTAGCGGGGACTCCCAGGCCCTGCAACATAACCCCGATCGACAAATCGTTGTATTGCAGCGGGCGTGGATCCGCCCGCGACGGGTAGCCGTCGTCGATCACCAGAGGGAGGGAGCCCGACCGGCCGCTCACCCAAGTTCCGCTGAGAGCTCGGGTCTGGCGCCTGCGCGGGGGCTGTCCCTGGCGTGGATCGGGTTGCCGCCGCCCGCGTCGGCCCGCTACGCGATCGCCTGGTAGTAGAGGTTCTGCGGGTGGCGGGCGTCGGCGAAGAACGACCACCGCTCGGCCAGCAGGCCGAGGTACTGAACGACGAAGGCCGCGACTGCCGGGCTTGCAGCGTCACGGGCCTCACCGGTGATCAGCAAGGCGATGGGCAGGGGGAAGGTGAGGAGCAAGAAGGCCCAGCGCGTGGCGAGGACCCGTGTCGGCGTCTTGTGATGGAAGAACTCCCGGGTGTTGAACGAGCCGCCCATGGCGCCCTGGGTGATCTGGCGGATCTGCGGGTGACGCACGCCGATCGCGGACTCGAGGGTGGACTTGCGTCGCCGTCGGCCATTCAGGATCAGGGAGCTGCCGCGGGTGACGAAGGCGGCGCTGGTCAGGATCACGGCCCAGTTGGTGAAGAAGGCCTCCCCGCCGTTCTCCAGGCCAGAGGCGACGGCCGTGGCCAGGGTGAAGCCGGAGGCACTGCCGAGGAAGACGAAGTTGAACACCGTCAGGGGGCTGTGCCACTCCTGCAAGAAGGGCATCGACGCGTAGATCATCGCCGTGGAGAGAAACAATCCGAAGACCGCGATGGCCGCCAGTAAGCCGACCACCAGGGTGATATCCACCGGGATGAATCCCTCCACCGTGAACAGGGTGACATCCCACCCGAGGCCGTGGAGGGCGCCGTACACCACGATGAGGCCGATGGTCACCGGTAGCATGATCACCTCGCGCGACAGCCACGATGTACGCCACATCGCCGCCGAGCGCCAGGAACGCTCGGGCCGGCCGAGGTGGCGGAAGGAGGCGCCCGTTCCGGCGAGGAGGAGGACGACGGCGAGGAGACTGCCGAGGGCGCAGAAGGTCGGGCTCGCCTGCCAGGTCAGGATCCCCATCGCGCCGTAGAGCTGGGCCGTGTAGAGGGCGAGGAACAGCCCCTGGCCGACGCCCATGAAGGTGGTGAAGAGGATGACGGAGGTCGCCGGATGCATGGCCTACCAGGTGGTGATCTCGTCCAGGGTCGCCTTGTCCGGTGGCGGCGGCGGCAGCACCCCCTCCTTCTTCAGCGGGTTGTCGGCGCGTAACAGCTCGTCCTCGTGGAGGCGGATCTCGGTGTGGCGCCGCGGAAGGTAGTGGTTCGCGGGCTTGGTCGACCACTCGGGCATCAACGGGTAGCCGCCCTGCTCGCGGATGACGATGGAGACCTCGGAGGCGGGGTCGTGCACGTCGCCGAACAGGCGCGCGGAGGTGGGGCAGGACAGCACGCACGCCGGTTTGCGCTGCCACTCGGGCAGGCTGGTATCGTAGATGCGGTCGACGCACAGGGTGCATTTCTTCATCACCCCGTCCTTGACGTCGAACTCGCGGCAGCCGTACGGGCACGCCCAGGAGCAGTACAGGCAGCCGATGCACTTGTCGTAGTCCACCAGGACGATGCCGTCGTCCTGGCGCTTGTAGCTCGCGCCCGTGGGGCACACCGGGACGCACGGCGGGTCCTCGCAGTGCAGGCAGCTCTTCGGGAAGTGGACGGTCTCGGTGTTCGGAAACTCCCCCACCTCGTAGGTTTGCACGCGGTTGAAGAACACGCCGGTAGGGTCGCGATCGTAGGGGTTCTCGTCGATCAGCGGTCCGGCCCAGCCGCCGGTGTTCCACTCCTTACAGCTCGTGACGCACGCGTGGCAGCCGACGCAGACGTTGAGGTCGATGATCAGGGCGAGCTGGGTCATGGAGAAACCGGGTCTTTCACCACAGAGGCACGGAGGACACAGAGATTCTTTTCCGTTTCCTGCCTATCCCCTTGGGTGGTGGAGGTCATATTTCGATTCCGGGAATTCGCTTCGTGGCTCCCGGGCTACATTGGGAGCGGTTGCGTAGCCTGGATGGAGCGAAGCGCAATACAGGGAAGACGGTTCCCCTCTGTGCCCTCTGTGTCTCTGTGGTGAGATTTCTGTGCGTCTCGGCTGGCTCACTTCCGGCCCCCCGCGAAGAAGGCCGCGAGCCGCGAGCGGCGCTCCGCCGTGCCCGGCAGCCACGGCATGGCCCGTTCCTGCGGCCAGACCGTGGCGGGCTCCTCCGGGTCCGCCTTGTACACCCGCACCCGCACGTCGAACCAGGCGGCCTGACCGGTGATCGGGTCGGAGTTGGAGACGTGGGGACCGGCATCGTGCGCGGGCAGCTCCTCGGAGATCACGTGGTTGAGGAGGAAGCCCTTCTGGGCCTCGTTGGCGTCGGGAGCGAGGGCCCAGGCGCCGGGCACCTTGCCGATCGCGTTCCAGGTCCACACCGTGCCCGGCTCCACCGCCTCGCTGAAGCGGCACATGCAGCGCACCTTGCCGTGCGGCGACTCCACCCACACCCAGTCGCCGTCGCCGAAGCCGTTGGCGCGGCCGACCCGTGGGCTGACGAACAGGTAGTTGTGGGTGTGGATCTGGCGCAGCCAGGCGTTCTGCGAGTCCCACGAGTGGTACATCGCCATGGGACGCTGGGTGAGGGCGATCAGGGGGAAGCTCTGGGCGTCGACGAGCTGCGACTCCAGGGGCTCGTAGTAGAAAGGCAACGGGTCGAAGTAGGTCGCCACCCGCTTGCGCAGGTGCTCCGGCGGCTGCTTGCCGGGCCAGTGCCCCTCGGCGGCCAGACGGAACTTCTGCAACACCTCCGAGTACAGGTGGATGAGGATCGGGGCGTCGTAACGGGTGAGGCCGTGGTGCCGCGACCACTGGAGGTAGCCCTTGTTCCAGTTGCGCATGTACTGGTAGGAGCGCGGCAGGTGGTAGTGGTAGTGGCAGTCGTTCTGCTCGTACATCTCCCACTGGCGCGGGTTGGGCTCGCCGCGCATGAAGTGCTCGCCGCCCTTGCCGCGCCAGCCGGCGAGGAAGCCGATGCCGGAGCCCGGCTCGGTCTCGTAGTTGACGATGAAGTCCGGGTAGTTGCGGTAGCGCCGTGAGCCGTCGTCGTTGACGAACCCGGGGAGCTGGAGCCGGGTACCGAGCTCGATGAGGACCTCCTGGAACGGCTTGCAGTCGCCGGTCGGCGGCACCACCGGCACGCGCACCGAGTCGATCGGCCCGTCGAACTCGGAGATCGGCCGGTCGAGGATCGACATCACGTCGTAGCGCTCCAGGTAGGTCGTGTCCGGGAGGACCAGGTCGGCGAACGCCACGGTCTCGGACTGGAACGCGTCGCACACCACCAGGAAGGGGATCTTGTACTCGCCGTGCTCGTCCTTGTCGGCGAGCATCTTGCGGATCTCGCTGGTGTGCATCGCCGAGTTCCACGCCATGTTCGCCATGAACAGCAGCAGGGTGTCGATCGAGTAGGGATCGCCGCGCCAGGCGTTGGTGATGGCGTTGTGCATCAGCCCGTGGACCGACAGCGGGTACTCCCACGAGAATCCCTTGTCGAGGCGCACCGGGCCGCCCGCCTCGTCGACGAACAGATCGTCCGGATCGGCGGGCCAGCCCAGGGGCATGCCCGCCAGGACCTCGCCGGGCTGCACCGCCGCCGGCCCCTTGGGCGGCTTGGCGCAGGGCGGGATCGGACGCGGGAAGGGCGCCTTGTGGCGGAAGCCGCCCGGGCGATCGATGGTCCCCAGCAGCGTCATGAGGATCGCCAGGGCGCGGATGGTCTGGAAGCCGTTGGAGTGCGCCGCCAGGCCGCGCATGGCGTGGAAGGCCACAGGATTGCCGGTGGTGGTCTCGTGGTCCTTGTCCCAGGCGTCGGTCCACGGAATCGGCAGCTCGATGGTCTGGTCGCGCGCCGTCACCCCCATCTCGTAGGCGAGGCGGCGGATGGTGGCCGCGGGAATGCCGGTGATCCCCGCCGCCCACTCCGGGGTATAGGCCGCCACCCGCTCGGTGAGGAGCTGGAAGGCGGGTTTCGCCTGGCTGCCGTCGTCGAGGGTGAACTCGCCGAGGAGGTAAGGGTCGGCTCCCTCGGTGTGGGTGGAGATCGGGCGATCCAGCTCGCGATCCCACCACAGCTTGTTCTGCGGGTCGATGCACCCCTCCGCCTCCACCTCCGGAATCGCGACGCGCACGAACAGCCCGTCGTCCTCGGTGCCCGGCGCCGCCCGTACCAGCTCGGCCGCGTTGGTGTAGCGCACCAGGAAGTCGCGGTCGAACAGGCCCTGCTGGATGATCTCGTGGATGAAGGCGAGGAGCAGGGCGCCGTCGGTGCCGGGCCGCACCGGTACCCACTCGTCGGCGATCGCCGAGTAGCCGGTGCGGATCGGGTTGATGGAGATGAACCGGCCGCCGGCACGCTTGAACTTCGACAGGGCGATCTTCAGGGGGTTGGAGTGGTGGTCCTCGGCGGTGCCGATCATGATGAACAGCTTCGCCCGATCCAGGTCCGGACCGCCGAACTCCCAGAACGAGCCGCCGATGGAATAGATCATCCCGGCCGCCAGGTTGACCGAGCAGAAGCCGCCGTGGGCGGCGAAGTTCGGGGTGCCGAACTGCTTGGCGAACAGGCCGGTAAGGGCCTGCATCTGATCGCGGCCGGTGTACAGGGCGAAGCGCTTGGGGTCGGTGGCGCGGATCTTGGCGAGGCGCTCCTCCAGGATGCGGAAGGCCTCGTCCCAGGTGATCTCATCGAACTGGTTGTCGCCGCGCCGCGCGTCGGGCTTGCGCAGCAGGGGCCTGGTGATGCGCGCCGGGGAGTACTGCTTCATGATCCCCGACGCCCCCTTGGCGCAGATCACCCCCTGGTTGATGGGGTGGTCCGGGTTGCCCTCGATGTGGCGGATCTGGCCGTCGCGCAGGGTCACCAGGATCCCGCACCGGCAGGCGCACATGTAGCAGGTGGTCTTCTTGACCTCGGTGTGACCGGCGTCGCAGTCCGAACGAGTCGCGGGATCTTGCACGGGCGGCTACCGCAAGGAGGGGAAGGGGAGGGCGCGGCGGACCTGGCGGACACGGCTACCGAACGGCCAAGACCACCCGCCAGGGAATCAGAGCCAGGCGCAGTGAACAAGGTGCAGGGCCGCCGCTCCTGTCTCGCCAGCACCCGTTTGCGGAGGCGCACGGACTTGACGGCGTCGTTGCGAAGAGCGCGTAACACCAAACGGCCAAGGCACGAAGACGCGAGGGCACGCAGCTCTCCCCGGGGTCACGTCCCCTCGCCCCCCCGGGAGAGGGCCAGGGTGAGCGCGTTCGGGCACACC
>JASFUG010000131.1:0-8109 GCA_050050395.1 Nitrospirota bacterium | reverse complement strand
GTCATCGTCGCCGCATCGGCGCAGGCCGCCCGCCCCGGATTTGGCAACCTTTACTATGAGGGCGAAGTGGTCCGAACGGTTGTACCGCCCGCGGCATTCCCCACAGGGGGCGTCGACAATCTGTACGCGATTCCCGACCAACTCGCCGTCATCGGCGTGGCTCCGGGAGATCCGGAGTTTCATGGGGGGCGGTGGGCCTTCCACGGCGTGGAATGGAACGTCGACCCCTATCTGTTGACCTCCGAGGCGGAGGTCTTGGATGCGGCGGCCGTTGGCGACGTGACGATCACGCGCCTCCCAGAAAACGACTTCCTGTGCCCGGTTCAGCCGTAGACGCGTAAGTTCGACTCCGCATCGGGGAAGGCACGAAGCCCGGCGGGGCTGCCCGAGCGGCTCCATCTGCCGCCGGCGCCCTGTGGCAAACCCGGGCGCGGTAAGGAGCCGGTCGTGCCTCGGGGGCGGTGGTGCCCACACCTCTGCTCCGGGCGGTGAAATTGCGCCCATTGAGACGCAGGTGAGTCAGAAAACCCAGGGCCGCGGTCAGCGCGAACAGCGAACGCCTTTGATCACAGGCTGTTAGGGGGACGCCTTCGGCTGCGAATGTCGGAGGGGGTGTCCGGAGGTCAGCGATCGCGCGCTGGTCAGGCACCTTTGCCGCCGGCCTCCGGTGGCAGTGAGCCGAACCGTGCTGACCGACAGAGCGCGGCAAGGGGAGCGGCGCCCACCAAGGGCTCCGCCTGCCACGGCACCACCGCCACCCGCGGGGCGATCTCGAAGACCCGCGCCAGCGGGGTGCGTTCGGCGGCAGCGCGGGCGGCGAGCAGGGGATCGCGTGGATGGGCCGCGGCGAGGGAGCCGTTGACGACCCAGGCGTAAGGCACCATCTCCGCCCGCCGCAGGTCGGCCGCCAGGACCTCCGCCTCGGCCACCGGCGTGGTCTCCGGCAGGGTGACGAGGAGTAGCCGCGTGTAGTCCGGGTCCCGCAGCCGGGCCAGCGGCGTGGCCAGCTCGCCGCCCCCCTTGCGCACCACCTCCCGGTGGTAGGCGCCGGTGGTGTCCAGCAGCAGCAGGGTGTGTCCGGTGGGGGCGGTGTCGACGATCACCAGCCGGTCCTGCGCCTCGGCCACCAGCCGGGCGAAGGCATGGAAGACGGCGACCTCCTCGGTACAGGGCGAGCGCAGGTCTTCCTCCAAGAGTCGCCGCCCCGCCGCATCGAGATCTCGACCGGCGGTGGCGAGGACCTCCGCGGTGTAGGCGCGGGTCTCGGCGGCAGGGTCGATGCGGCTGATGGTAAGCCCCGCCACGCCGTCCGCCACGGTGCCGGCCACGTGGGCGGCCGGGTCGGTGGTGGACAGGTGGACCGCGTGGCCGCGCTCGGCGAGGGTCACGGCGAGGGCCGCCGCCAGGGTGGTCTTGCCCACCCCCCCCTTGCCCATCAGCAGAATCAACCCACGACCGGCGGCGGCGAGGTCCGCCACCAGAGGGGCCAGCGACGGCAGGTCGACCACAGCCGACGGGGTCGCCGCGGCAGCCGCCACCGGGGCGTCGCCGACCATCCCCCGCAGGGCATCGATCCCAAGGAGGTTGTGGGGCTGGAGGGGGAGGTCGGCGCGGGGCAGCTCTTCCAGCGGCTCCGGCAAGCGGGCGAGGGCGCCGCTATCCCGCCGCTCGAAGGCTGCCGCGATCGGATCCCCCGGATCGGTGGCACGAAAACGGCCGTTGACCGCCAGCCGCTGGCTCGCCAGACCGAGGCGGCGCAGCTCCCCGGCCGCCCGGGCCGCCTCTTCGACGGCGGTGGCCTCCGGGCGGGTCACCAGCACGACGGTGGTGCGTCCGGCGTCGGTCAAGGTGTCGACCGCCTGCCGGTAGCGGTCGCGGCCCGACTCCAGGGCGGCGGTCGGGCCGAGGCAGGAGACCCCCGTGGTGTTGGTGGCGAGGAAGCCGCTCCACGCCGCCGGCAGGGCGAGCAGCCGCAGGGTGTGGCCGGTGGGGGCGGTGTCGAACACGACGTGGTCGACCTCGACCCCCCGTCCGGGATCGGCAAGCCAGCCGATGAGCTCGTCGAAGGCGGCGACCTCCACGGTACAGGCGCCGGAGAGCTGCTCCTCCATGGAGGCGATGGCCGACTCGGGCAGCACCCCGCGGTATGGGGCGACGGCCCGCTCGCGGTACTGCTGTGCCGCCGCCTGCGGATCGATGTTGCACGCGGCCAGCCCCACCACCCCGGGGACCGGGGTGGGCGCGGACCCCACCGCGACCCCCAGGACCTCCGTGAGGTTGGAGGCCGGATCGGTGGAGATCAGAACCACCCGACGACCCCCGTCGGCGAGGGCGACGGCGGTGGCACAGGCGAGCGAGGTCTTGCCCACCCCACCCTTGCCGGTGAAGAAGAGATAGCGGGTGGGTCGCTCCCCGAGAAGGGCGGTCAGCAGCACGGCTCCTCCTCACCCTCCGCCGGCCGGATCTCGAACAGCGGCGCCGGCGCGCTCCCCAGCCCCACCCAGGCGGCGAGGCGGGAGCGGTCCGGATAGACCCCCTGGCTGACGACCTCGCCGTCCACCAAGATCAGGGGCAGGCACCCCTCCCCCTCCCGGGAGAGCCGCTCGCGCACCGCCGGCTCGGCGACGAAGGCGGCCGGCTCCTGGGCGAGGTTGTGGCGTACCACCTCCGCCCCGCCGGCGGCGAGCCAGGCGAGGTCGGCGGCAAAGCGCGGCAACACCGGGTCGATCTCGGGACCGCACACGCCTGTGGAGCAACACATGGCTGGATCAAATACCTGTAGCGTTTTCATCGATGACTCCGTGAGAACAACATTCGCCCCATCATGCCGGCGTCGATGCAGGCGAAGACCCAGACGGTGAGATACCGCTCGAAGAGCGACATCTCGGACCGTGCCGCCTTCCGGGCGGTGACCTCACATTGGCGGCTCACCCCCCACCTCCTGCGCAAACGAGCAAGGCTCCCTCCCCCCTCGTCGGGGGAGGGCTGGGGTGGGGGCGGTCGGAACGAGCACTTGGCTGGGTCGAGCACCCGACACGCTGCTCACCCCACACGCCCTCCCCCCAACCCCCTCCCGGGGGGAGGGGGAGCTCGGCGTATTTCATCCCGCACCCCCTTCGACACAAAGCTCCTCGAGCAACGCCTCCACCCGCTCCCGGATGTCGTCGCGGCAGGCGCGGAAGGTGGCCATCACCTCCTCCTCCGTGCCGATCGCCTTCGCCGGGTCGGCCAGGGGCCAGTGGACCTTGGGGGTGCCGGGCGGGACGTTGGGACAGTGCTCGTCCGCGTGGCCGCAGACGGTGACGATGCGGTCGGCCCAGACGATCTGCCTCGAGGCGAGGCGGGTGGACAGCTGATGCGCGATGTCGACACCTGCCTCGGCCATCACGGCGATCGCTCGCGGATTCTGGCCGTGCGCCTCGATGCCGGCGGACGCCACCTCCACTGCATCTCCCCCGAGATGGCGCGCCCACCCCTCGGCCATCTGGGAGCGGCAGCTATTGCCGGTGCAGAGAAAGAGGAGGCGCGGTTTGCGGTCCACGGGTTCTCTCAGTTGGGGCAACAGAGCCGTTCGGGCCGGCCGGCCATCGTGGCGAGACGGGCGCGGTCGCCGACGTGCGGCTCGGCCCCATCGGCGCCCTCTGCGGCCGCGGTGATCACCGCCACCGCCCACGCCGGCAAGGCCGGATGGAGGCGGTAGTGGACCCACTGGCCCGCCCGCCGGTCCTCCACCACCCCAGCCTCCCGCAGGAGGGCAAGGTGGCGGGAGACCTTGGGCTGGGGAAGGTCGAGGGCGTGGACCAGCTCACAGACGCACAACTCCCCCTCGCGCTGGAGCAGCACCACACACCGCAGCCGGGTGGGGTCGGCGAGGAGGGCGAACAGAGGCGCTGCCGTAAAGGTCACGCCGATAATATGCGCTATGGCAGATATACATGCAAGCGCATATTCTCTGCCCCCGGTTGGCGGGCTCGCTGCGCGTAACTCGCCCTCACCCGTTCCCCCTACCTCCCGCTCCACCCGTAGGGGGCGTCAAGCGCAGCGACAGCGCGCGAACCCGCCGCCATCCACCGCACGGCCAGCACGCTCTCACGAGCGGCGACGGCGGGTCCGCTGCGCTCGGCCCGCTTCCTTGCCGGCGTTTAGGTCCACGTAGCCGCCCAGCGTTTCCAGGTGTGTCCGCTCGTGCCGCTTCCCCAACTCGAACAGCACCTGCTCGAACGCGCCGGGTGGTGCGCCCTCCTCGCCGTGATGGTGAAGGTAGACGCGGAGCGGACAACGGGAAGGGCTGTGTAGCGTGTACAAGTCGGAGGCGATCAGGCGCATGGAGGCGAGCCTACTACTCCGTGCGTTGACGATCCCAATACCCGACTAGCGGCCCGTCCGGCCACGGAAGGCGGTTGTTGCCGGCGCGAAATCCCACCCGTTGAGGCCGTGGTGAGGCCAAAACCGCTACGCCATCCGCGGCGCAAACCGCTAACTCCTTTGGTCACGGACGGTTAGGGAGACTCCTAGGCCTGCGACCCTCGGATTGCTAAACCGATCGCGAAAAGGCCAGCGCAGTACGGGCTCTTGTGGGCGGGTGGGGGCTGCTCCAGCTCGCAATTCTCAGATCGAGACGAGGGTGTCGAGATTCTTCACAGCGGCTTTCTCGACCTTCGAGGGCCGGATGCATCCTTATCTATCAGACAATTCTGCAGGGATACCCAGCGAGGCGGGCGGTGTCGGCCGCCGGGACCTGTCCATCACCTTTTCAGTTCTTTTGCCAAGGGCGTGCGGCGCGCGCAACGGACGTGTTATGAGAGGGCTTCGGAGAAAGGGAAAGACTTTTTTTTCAATCGATTATATCCCACCGAGCAGGCTTCCGAGAGGCTGGTACGGCACTTGCTGATGAAGTTGCGTAGGGCCACTCCCCCGGTTGGACCGACCGCGGTCGATGCACCCGGCGATGATGAACACCACCCAAGGAGACCTCTCATGATCCGCCACCGACCCCGTACCGGTACCCTCGTCGCGGTATTGGCTGCCCTGCTGTGGGGGCCGGCCGCCCACGCGGTCTCGACCCTTGACCAGGCGTTTGAAGGCCCCTTCGATATCTTCGCGCCCAACGGCGCCCTCTATCGCGCACAGACCTTCACGGTCGGTCTGTCCGGACTCCTCACGCGCTTCGAAGTCCCTATGAGAGGGTCTCCGGGCGGAGGGACCTCGGACTTCGAGATCTGGAGCACCTCCGGCGGCGTGCCCGAGGCGATTCCCGGCACCACGCTGGCCGCCGGGACGGTATCGTTCGGGGATGGGCAGGCGTGGGTCGGCGCGGACATCTCGGCGTCCGGTCTGAACGTCACGGCCGGAGACGTCCTCGCCCTCGTGCAGATCGGCGGCAGCTCGACGGGGTCTGGTGATTGGGCGGGGACTGAGGGCGGCGGCTACACCGGCGGCGTGGGATTCAGCACTTTCTTTACCGATCCGAGTGGTGCGTGGCACGACGAACTAGCACAGCCTGGAGGCGTTGACGACCTCGGTTTCCGAACGTTCGTGGATCCGGACGCGGTTGCGGCCATTCCCGAGCCCGCCACCGTCGTCCTCATGGGCCTCGGCCTGGTCGGGCTGGGGGTTGCGGGGCGGCGCAGGTTGGTGAGTTAACCACCCCATTTGCCGCACGGCCTCACCCGTCTAGACGTGGCCACGGCCTACGCCACCCACCGAGATAACACCGATTGGTTTCCGTCGAGATCGAAAGGATAGAGATAAGAATGAAGAAAATGATTGCCGGAGTGATCGTTGCAACACTGGGCACCAGTACTGCATACGCCATGGGTATTGGCCCGGACGCCTATGGATATCGGGCCACGGACCAAACGCCATACAACTTCGTCGACATCCGCGGCACCGGCACCAATGCCTTCCCAGCCTACACGGATGACGGCGCCGCGGGCCCCCTCGGCATTGGCTTCTCGTTTGATTTCTATGGCACGACCTACACGGACGTGTTCCTGAGCACCAACGGACTGATGTCCTTTGGATCCGGGAATAACGCATGGACGAATCAGGATCTCACTTCATCAGCCTCGCCGGCGCAACCGGTCATATCGCCATACTGGGACGACTTATTAATCCGAGCGACCAATGAATGATCTGGTAAGCTCTATAACATCTTGTAAACGCTACAATCGCATTTGACTATAGTGTCACCTATAAAGTGGCCGGAGTAATAGTATCCGATCCTACTGATCCAGTCGGCGGTGGCGTGTTCTACGACACGATCGGCACTCCGGGCTCGCAACAGTTCATCGCGGAGTGGTATGTCCGACGGATCGCTGATTTCAACACTGACATCATTTTTGAGGTGATCTTATCCGAAGGGACCAACGACATCCTGTTCCAATATGCCGATCTGAATTCGAATGCCCCCTACGGGACCTCGGCTACGGTCGGCAGTCGCGATGCCAATGGCCAGAACACGGGCAATGTCCTTCAGTGGTCGTACAATCAGGCCGTGTTGAGCGATGGCCAATCCATTCTCTTCACGACCACGAATCCGATCCCCGAGCCCGCCACCGTCCTCCTCATGGGCCTCGGCCTGGTCGGCCTGGGGGTTGCGGGGCGCCGCAAGCTCGTGAGCTGAAGCAGCGCCACTCGGCCACCCACGGAGCCGTTCTCCCCTGGAGGCGGCTCCGTTTTTGTTGGCGGCGAGATGATGAGGGCCGGCCTCCCCCCGGCATGAGTCCGCGACCGCCTCCGGCGATCCCCTCGGAATATCTCGCCGAGCGCGGCCGTAGGCGGATCACCGGCGGCGACAAGCACCTCGCCGCCGAGTTGATCGCGGCCGGGCACGGGCGGGCCACGGTGCGCCAGCATGGGGGAAGCCTTGGTGTGGCTGCGAGGCGCTCCGGCATGGCGCTGGCCTGTTGTACGGAGCCGGAGCCCGCATTTCGGCTGTTACGCGGATCCATCTAGTCACTGTTGCGCCTCGACGTGCCCTTGAACTGGTAAGCTAACGCCATATGAAGCTGATCTCGATCAATGTTGGACGTCCTCGCGAGATCGAATGGCGCGGAAAGACGGTACGTACCTCGATCTTCAAGGATCCGGTCTCAGGCCCTATCCGGGTGCACAAGCTAAACCTGGCCGGCGACGAGCAGGCCGATCTCTCGGTTCATGGAGGAGTCGACAAGGCCGTCTACGCCTACCCCTCGGAGCACTACCCGTACTGGCGGGACGAGCTTCCCGGCATCGAACTCCCCTGGGGCGCCTTCGGCGAGAACCTGACGACCGAGGGCATGCTCGAAGGTTCTCTGCGTATCGGCGACCGCTTGAGCATCGGTTCTGCCGAGTTTCTCGTCACCCAACCTCGACTCCCGTGCTTCAAGCTCGCTGTCCGATTCGGGCGTCCCGATATGGTGAAGCGTTTCCATAGAAGCGCTCGAACCGGCTTCTATCTGGCGGTAGTTCGAGAGGGCTCTATCTCGCCGGGGGATCCAATCCAGATCGTCTCGGAGGCTCAGCCCACCGTCACGGTCGCGGAGATTGCTCGCCTCTACACGGCGGACGAGGCCGAGCAGGACATCCTACGTCGAGCCAGCGAGATCGCCGCACTGCCGGATAGTTGGCGCGAGTACTTCCGCACTCGTCTCTGGGATCCCGACGCATGAGGTAGGCTGGCGAGCGGCCCAAGCGGTTGCAGCTGACGCCCAACAGCTCGATCCACTCGGCATGGTACGGTTCTGGCGGCGGTCAGCTCTTGGGGGGCGGTATGCGCCTCGCCCCGCATGAAACCATGACCGCCTCCGGCGACCCCCTCGGAAGATTCCGCCGAGCGCGGCCGTACGCAACCTCTAGAGTTCGCCAATTTCAACCCTGCTGGAGTTGTCGTTCTGCCCGGTATCGGGCTCAATGCTTGGTCCGGTCGGTGCTCGTTGGAGTCTCAGGTCCGTACCTCGACCCCGGCTTCCAGAATCGGCGAGGGCGGGCCGCGCTGTCCCTTCCTCCGCCGCAATCGGCCCGCTCTCGTCATTTCCGCCCCAGAGATCGAGACGCCGAGGGGAAAGCGCGTCACGGGCGAATTCGGCCGATTCGGGTACGGGCAGCGCCGGCGCCCACGAACTCCGG
>JASFUG010000130.1:0-8302 GCA_050050395.1 Nitrospirota bacterium | reverse complement strand
CGGCCATCGCGAAGGCAAAAGGCACCACGAACCCGACGTAGCCGATGAACAGGATCGGCGGATGAATCACCATCGCCGGATGCTGGAGCAGCGGATTCAGCCCCTTGCCGTCCTGCGGCGCCCACGCCGCCACCGTGCCGTCCTCGAACTGCGCCGTGAGCTCGGTAAACGGGTTGGTGACGAACAGGTTGAGGATGATGAAGAACAGGGACGTCACCGACAGGATCGCCACCACGTACGGCATCAACTCGCGGTTGCGGCGCCGGTTCTGGAGGATGACGATCGCGTTGAAGATCGACACCAGCCAGCTCCACAAGAGCAACGATCCCGCCTGACCCGCCCACAGCCCCGCGAACTTGAAGAACAACGGCAGCTCGCGATTGCTGTAGCTGGACACGTACTCGATGTGGAAGTCGCTGCGGATCAACAGCACGTCTAGACACACCAGCACCAGGGTCATGCCGACCGCCACCGCCAAGGCGGCGTGCTCGCCGCTGCGAACGATTGCGTCGCGGCCGGTGCGGCCACCCCACACCGTGGTGATCACGGCATAGGTCGCGAAGACAAAGCACAGGATGAGCGAGAAGTTGCCGATATCGTTCATTTAAAAGCTCTCAGCTTCTAGCCGTCAGCGGTCAGCCAGGAAGTATCGGTCAGGCACGAGGTGACGGCTCCGCAATCTGGACGCTGATTGCTGAGAGTTGACGGCTAATGCGGCATCTCCGTCTCGCCCGCCTCGATCGCCTCGCGCATCGCCTCCGGCATGCCAGCGTTGCCTTCCGGACCGTACTCCGCCTCGTACTTGGAGGCGCACTTCGCCTGGATCTCTTTCGCCTCGAAGATCCCGTCGGGACGCAGCCGCCCATCCACCACCACTTGTGCCCCCTCCTTGAAGGTGTCGGGTAGCGCCGCTTTACCGATGTAGTGGATCGTCTGGGTCTCGCCCTCCAACTCAATGACGAAGGTGGTCAGCTGCGGGGCGCGTTGCAGCGTACCGTCCTTGACGTTGCCGGCCACCTTGATGCGCTTGCCCAGGGCATCGTGACCCATCTCGCCTAGCTCCGGGACGGTCTTGAAATACGCCTTGCTCTCATCGAAGCCACTGATTGCAAGCCACAGGATAGCGCCCACCACGATGGCGATACCTAGGGAGATCTTGATCTGGACGGGTCGCAACGGGGACTCCTTCCGGCACGGGCAGGTCGGCTTGCGTGCCACGCAACTAGGCGCACTGGGTCAGGATTAGCGCATGTTATCGCTGATCGTCTTTCACCGTTCAACCACGGCGATACATCCTAAACAAACGGATGCCCCTCGGGGGGTCATGATAGAGCCCGGCGCTCCTGGGGAGGGGACAGGAGACGGCCGCCCAGGAGGAGGGGACCGGCCGTCGCCGGGTCAAGCGCCCTACCACAGACCCCCCTCGGGACACCCAAGGAGGAGGAAGCTACGGTCTGGACTCTATCACCCCCCTTATTAAGGCAGGATTAAACCTCCATTAAAAATCTCTCATGACCAAACGGCTTCCTGAGTTACCGGCGCGCACGGTAGCGAAATGTGCGACCACGACCGGTGGAGCTATTGAGCTCGGAAAACAACAGCCCGCGGAAGGTCATCAGGAAGACCAGCAGCAGGCCGGTAACAACGCCCTCCACCACCATGGCCAGCGGCAGCGCCAGGTGCAGCCCACCGGCCGCGCGTACGGTCCACACCGTGACGACGGCGGCCAGCACGTTGGGTGGAAACCACTCGATCCAGTTGGCGGCAATGAACCGGTAGCTCGCCGCCACCAGCCCGATCCCCGATTCGTGCGACTGGTAGATCAACTCGGGTACGACGTTGAACAGGATGTACACCGCCACCGTGGCGCACAGCATGATAAGACCAGCGTTCGGCTGCCCGGTAAGCATCAGACGCAGCACGGTGGCGGCGATCCAGAATAGAAAGGAGATCCGTACCACCTCCCACAGGTAGACACCGAAGCCACGCTGGAAATCGCCGAGATCGGCTCGGCCACTACGCAGGATCTGCTCGATGAGGTAGAGAAACGACGAGGTACACGCACTCGATGCCAAGGCGACGAGCACCCCACCGACGATGCCGAGGGGCTGGGCGATAACCCGAGCCACGGCAAGGAGCACAGCGTAGGCCGGCAACGACAGCGCCACCAGCCAGTTCTGGCGCAACAACGCGACGCTACGCGTCGCACAGCGCTGGTAGATCCAGAGGGTGGCGAGGAGGGGTTCCATGAGGTGGCGAGGCGGTCGGTGCCAGACCCCCTGCCCCGGGAGGGGGCCAGGGGGAGGGCGTTCCGGTCTCCGAAATTCGGCGGTTTCGCTACCGGTTGCCGAGCCGAGCCCGCACGCCCCCACCCCAGCCCTCCCCCGGGGGAGGGAGCGGTCGACGCCCAGTGTCGCGAGATTGGCGACTCCCTACAACCGCAACACAAACCGTGCGCCGCCGGTCGAGGCCTCTTCCACCCACAGGTCGCCGCCATGGGCACGCGCAATGTCGCGTGCGATCGCCAGGCCGAGACCGGCGCCGCCGCTCGCCCGATCGCGTGCGTCGTCGACACGATAGAACCGCTCAAAGATCGCTTCGCGCTCCGCCGGAGCCACGCCGGGCCCATCATCCTCCACCGCGATGGTCAACCCAGCGTCATGCCGGCACGTCACCCGCAGCTCGCCGCCCACGGGCGTATAGCGGATGGCATTGGCGACGAGGTTGTCCACCACCTGGCGCAAGCGCTCGGGATCGATCGCGTGGCGCGCATCGCTGTGGAGGTCGAGAACCAGCCGGCCGCCACGTCCGTCGACCGCCTTGGTATGACGCACCGCCACCTCAGCCAACCACGGATCGATCTCCACCTCGGCCAATGCGAGCTCCACTCCGGCCGCCTCGCTGCGGGCGATCCACAGCAGGTTGCGCACCAGTGCCTCCAGGTGCTCCACCTCCGCCGACAGGGTCTCCAGGCAGTCCCGATACTCGTCGGCCTCCCGCGGCCGCCGTAGGGTCACTTCCAAGTGTCCCTTGAGGATGGTCAGCGGAGTGCGGATCTCGTGCGACGCATCGGAGAGGAATTGGCGCTGCGCCGCGAGGCTCTCCGCCAGCCGATCGAGCATCGCGTTGAGGCTGGTGGTGAGGGCGGCGAGCTCATCACCCCGGCCGAGGTAGGGAATCCGCACGGCGAGGTTGTGCTCTCCGATCTGGCGGGCCGTCGTGGCGATCTCTTCGATCGGCGAGAGCACCCAGCGCGCCAGCAACCAGCCGAAGAGAACGGAGAGCACGATGGAGGCGAACCCGACCAGCAAGGTCAGTTGAAAGACCCGCGGCAACAGATCCCCCAGCTGCTCTTGCGACGTACCCACGACGATCACGCCACCCAGGCCCAGCGGTCCCGGAACCGGGTAGCTGAGAAACCGGAACCATCCACCACCAAAGCGGGCGGTGCGAAATGCCGGGTGGGCGTCGGCGATGAACTCCAGGGTCGTGGCGAACACCGGCAGCTCGGCCTCGGGGTGCGGGCCGGTGCGGTCGATCACCTGGCCATTGCCGTCAATGATCGCGATCACCCGTCCGGCCTGTGGCCGGACCCGGCGCGGCAGGTCTATCGGCCGGTGGAGGCCGCCGGTCGGTGGCGGGACTTCCTCCAGGTCGAGCTGTGCACGGGCGGAGGCGAGGAGATCCTCGTCCAGATGGGACCGCACGTTCTGAGACAGAGAGAGAGACAGGATGACCGCGAACAACAAGACGATCCCGAGGTTCACCCCGACAAAGGCCAGTACGATGCGGGCATGAAAGGAGCGCATGACTTACGATCAGTGGGACTCGCGAAATGCGCAGCCATCCTCTTCGCCGCTGCCACTCGTGTCCAGATAACCGCCACCCGGATTAGACAGTGGCGCGCGGTGAATGGCATCAGCACTTGCGTTCACGCAACAGGGCTCTCCACCATCTCTCAACCGGCCACCACGCGCCGATCGCTAACCCAAAATCCATGAGGTTCCCGCCATGGCAACCATCGCCTCCTACGGCATCCGCACGACCGTCCCGACCAGCTACGAGGAGACCATTCCACGGGTGGTCGAGGCCCTCAAACAGGAGGGATTTGGCGTCCTCACCGAGATCGACGTCGCCGCGACATTGAAGGAGAAGATCGGCGCCGACTTCACCAAATACATCATTCTCGGCGCCTGCAACCCGAAGATCGCCCACGCCACCCTGCAAGAGGAGCTGGAGATCGGCCTGCTGTTGCCGTGCAACGTGATCGTCTACGAGACGCCGGACACGCATCAGACCGTCGTCTCCGCCATCGACCCGGAGCGCATGCTCTCGATCGTCGACAACCCCGACCTCGCCGCCCGCGCGGCCGAGGTGAAGACGATGCTCCAGAAGGCGATCGACACCCTCGCCTGAAGGCGGAGGCCGGCGCTTGCCGGCGCCAGATCTCGGGCGAGAGGCCTGCTACCGGTACCGCTTGCGCGGGAAGACGTCGGTCTTGCGCGACACGACGCGATCGATGAACAGCATCCCCTCCAGATGATCCATCTCGTGCTGGATGGCGCGCGCCTCGAAGCCCTCGGCACGCACCACCTGGGTGACACCGTCGCGGTCCGCGAACTGGCACACCACGGTGGTGGCACGCATCACGTTGGCCGTGAAATCGGGCAACGACATACACCCCTCGCGGCCCACCGCCATCCCCTCCCACTCCAGGATCTGCGGATTGATCATCTCCAGAAACCCGTGGTTGGCACACGGTTTTCGCGCCCGCGAGCAGTCCACCAGGATGATTCGCTCCAGGCGGTCGACCTGCGGCGCCGCGATTCCCACCCCGCCCGGCCCAGCGGCCATCGTCTCTTCCAGGTCGGCGAGAAACCCATGTAGGTCGGCGCCGAAATCGGTCACCGGCGCCGCTATCCGTTTCAGACGCGGATCGGGATAGACGAGGATGGGAAGAACGGCCATGGGCTCGCTGCGCTAGCCAGGGATGGGGATTGAGGGGTGGGGGATGGGGGTCAGGACGGCCCTTCAGTCCGACCACTCACACGGAACGGCAACCGCCACGACCGAATCTTGTCCGCCGGGCGCAGGCCCGCACCACTCCCGCAGCCCCCATCCCCCACCCCGCGAGCGCAGCGAGCCCACCCCCCATCACAGCGCGTACTCCTCGATCTCTTTGATCGAGATGTCACAGGCCAGCTCTTTCGCGCGGCTCTCCAGCGCGTCGCGTAACTCGTCCAGCGCCATCGGGCAGTCGGCCTCGATGAGCATCGCATAGACCGGCTTCTCCTTCTCCCCGATGACCTGGGTGGAGAGGTCGGTGATGTTCACCTGGTGGTCCGCCAGACAGCGTGTGACCGATGCCACGATACCGGGGTGATCGGCGCCGAAGACCGTGATCAGACAGGGCGTAAGCCCCTTCCGCTCCGGGGAGCGAACCTCGCCCTCCGTGAGGCCGCGCAGAGCGAAGGTGAGCCCGAGCTCGCCGGTGACTTGCCGCAGGCGCCCCTCGAGGTCCTCCAGTCGTCCGTCCGCCGGGAAGCGTACGATGAGCAGAATGGCAAACTCCCCGCGCAACTGGGTCATCGAGGAGTCCTCGAGATTACAGGCGGCGGCGAACAATACCTCCGCGATGCCGGCTACGATCCCCGGCCGATCCGGACCGCTGACGGTGAGAAGCGCGTACTGGGCGGGCATGGCAACACCTCGGACAGTATGGTGCCGCGCAGCGTCGCGCTCCGCGACCACAGATGAACAGTGTCACGCCTTCAACGCGTGGCCCAGGCCCTTCTTGCGCAGGTGACGTCGCCGTACCACGCGCCCGACGGTCGCGACGGTGAGGCCGGCCATCGCTCCGACGAAGCCGGCGAGGATCAGCTCCCGGCCGACCAGGTAGCCGATCGCCGCGCCCACGATCGCCGCCCCCCAGCCACTGTACAGCAATGTTCGCGGCAGGGCCGTCACCTGGCCGGGCCGGCCGATCTCACCACTCGCCTCGGCGGCATCGATGATTCCCGGGTAGTCAATGGGCTGCACGTCGCGCTCATCGAGGATGTCACGGGCGATGCGTTGCGACTTGGGGCTCTTGGTGCCGGAATGGTCTAAGACCATGTCCACGAGCTCGGCATCCGTGAAGGTCTCGAAGGTCGCCCGTAGGCGGGTATCCATGTCGCTCATAATCGATCTCCTGTTATGACCTTAGACGCCCGACGGCGTGTGAGCACCCGATGATCCAGTTGGATCGCCATCCGTGGCACCCGCGCAGCATCGAACCGCGCGACCGCGGCTGCAAGCTGCTCCCCGACAGGCGCGCCTGGCTCGATGTCGTCGGACACCTGACCGAGGGCGGTAAGGACTTGGTGCAGGGTGACTTCTCGCCCGGGGCTCACCAGCGGGATCGGGGTCGCGCCGTGGCCCTTGCTCAGCTTGGCGCCCGCAGCCGTGACCACCAGGGGGAGGTGGGCGTAGACCGCCGGCATCGCACCCAGGGCGCGGTACAGGTGGATCTGCCGCCCCGTGGACTCGAGCAGATCCACACCCCGCACCACCTCCGTGACGCCTGCAGCAAGATCATCCACCACCACCGCCAGTTGGTAGGCGAACAGGCCGTCCGCCCGGCGTACCACGAAGTCGCCGCAGAGCGACGCCAGCGCCTGTCTCTGTGGCCCCTGGAGACGATCGGTGAAACAGACCGGTCCGTCAGGTACCCGCGCGCGGACGCTGCGTGGCCGTTTACCCGGGGGCAGCCCGCCGCGACACGTACCCGGATAAGCGCCGTCGCCACCGTGGGCCGCAAGGTCCGCCCGGGAACAACCGCACCGAAAGGTGCGTCCGTCCGCCGACAGTCGATCGAGCGCCGCTTGATAGGCCGCCGTGCGCTGGGACTGGTAGACCACGTCGTCGTCCCACCACAGGCCGTACGCCTCCAGGGCACGGAGCTGCTCGTCCGCCGCCCCGGCGACCACTCGCGGCCGGTCGAGATCGTCGATGCGCACCAACCACCGGCCCGCCATCGAACGCGCAAACAGGTAGCTCCCCACCGCCGCCAGCAGGGAGCCGTGGTGCAGGGGGCCCGTCGGTGATGGCGCGAAGCGACCCGTGATCACCACGGGCGTCCTCCCATGGCGGCAGCGACCCGGCAGGACGGTAACGCGGCGCCGATATCCGCGCTCCGGTCGCTGCCCGCGTCAACGATCCACGCTAAAATGGACCCCATGGTACGCAAGGAACACACGCATACCATTCTCACACTCCTCGGTCTCCTTGCGCTGCTGTTGCTCGCGGTCTCCGTGGCGGGTGCAGACGGTTGGCAAGAGGGGGAGGGCGTTCGCTACCACACCTATCGAACTCCGCCACCTGCCTATCTAGTGTCGGTACCGGATCCAGCAGTGGCAATGGCTCCCATCATATGGGTAACACCCGAGGGGAAGCGGCACCATACGGCCCTGTGGATCGAGCCCCTTGCCGCTCGCACCGGCCAGTGGGGCGGCACGCCACTCCTCCTGATGGGCGACAATCCGCCATGCCCGGCGCCGAGCAAAAAAGGCAACCCCGAGGAAGGGTAATTCACCCTCCGGTACCGGCCGATCGAGTGCAATAGCGGCGTGGCGCCGAGGGAGAATGATCAGTGCTCTTCCGGGGAAACCGTATCGTGTTGGCCGAGTGTGATCGTTGCGGCCACACCACCACCCTCATCCATCGCCGTACGCAGGGATGGCACGAGCTCCCCGGCGGCCGCCACACCCACTGTCCGCGTTGTACGCGCACCACGAAGGTCCGCGACGCCCAACGCTCCCGGCAGAAGTGACTCGCCGCGCGGGGCACCCAAGCGAAACAACGGGCACACCGTCCGCGCATAGGGGAGAAAAAACCCCGCGGGGGAATCCCCGCGGGGCCGAAGAGCAGACGCTCTTACTCTGGGTCGAGGCCCTCGCCGCCGACGTTGGAGAAAACTCGAAATGTGGCGGAAGCAGACGCTTCCACGCCACCTTGCCCTGACGGCGGTCACCGTCACCCCAACCGCGGGTGAAGGCTCGAGGGCCCTTTCCGCTCAGATCCACTCACTTAGATCGGCTCCGACATCAACCTCCTTTCATTCGGAATCGGGAAGGTCACCTGATCACCCTCCCGTTCCCAACATAGCAGAGGATTGGCCTGACCGCCGGGCAACCACGCCGATAGCGGTCGTAGGCCCCGCCGCCACACCGACCGACACCACCGGCCGAACGGCGGGCCACTACTCCTTGATGTCGATGCGCGCCTTGGCCCGCAGGCGATCCGTAATCTTCTGTAACTCCGC
>JASFUG010000129.1:0-8404 GCA_050050395.1 Nitrospirota bacterium | reverse complement strand
TCACCCATACCGCCTGCGCGAGGGTCAGCAGGCCGGCGTTGGCGAAGCCGATGGCCGCCACGGTCACCGCGCTCGACGATTGCACCAGCCCGGTGATAAAGAACCCGGCGAGGAGCCCGCGCAGGCGGCTATTGGTCCAGTAGCCCAGGATGCTGCGCGGCGCGTCGCCGGCCGCCAGCTTGAGCCCGTCGGTCAGCAGCCACATCCCGACGAGGAAGAGGCCGAGCCCGCCGACGAAGTTGGCAAGGGTCGTTAGCACGATCTTGGCGGCCTGCCGGGGCCGGCAACCGCCGGTGCCTGTGGCGGCCGCACCACTTGGATACCGTTCACCGGAATCACATCGAAGATGGGACGGCGATTGTTGTGCATATCAGCGGGCGGGTGCCATTGAATACGACTGCCATGATTCACCGCGGCAGCGGCATCGGCCCGGCAGATGGATGGATTGCGGGTCCGGCGCCGTTCTTGGAAGGCTTCCTGGCGGCCACCGCCAGAGCGTTCGTGATGCCAGCCCGCCGGACGCCGTTACATCTTGAGAGCACGGCCTCGGCCGGTTGAAGCCGGCCCTACAAATGGGCGCGATGCTCACCAGAAAGAGCGCTGTCGCTTATTTCCGCTGATCCTCTGTGCCCCTGGGAGGAGCGATGGAGAGTATCACCCGCCTCACGGAGTACTGGCCGCACCTCGTCGGAACCGTGACGGTGACGCTGGATCTGGTCACCGCCGCTCACATTCTGTTGCGCAAGGAGGACACCCGTGCCGCGGTCGGCTGGCTGGGGCTGGTGTGGCTGGCGCCACTGGTTGGGGCGCTCATGTACTGGACCTTCGGGGTCAATCGCATCAAGCGCCGCGCACGGCTGCTGTTCGCGCAACGCATGCCGGTGACGCTCCCGGAGTGCAATGCGGCCGTCGCGCCGGCTGCCCTGCACGAGATCCTGCCGACCGACCGCCGTCACCTGGCTCACCTGGCAGAGCTCACCGAGCGTGTCACCAGTCAGCCCCTCGTGGCCGGGAACCGCATCATCCCCCTCGTCAACGGTGACGCCGCCTATCCCGCGATGCTCGAGGCTATCCGCGATGCCCGGCGGTCGGTATCCCTCACTACCTACATCTTCGACAACGATCGCTGGGGGCGGCGGTTCCGAACCGCATTGCGGGACGCGCGCCGCCGGGGTGTCGAGGTACGGGTGCTCATCGACGCCGTCGGCGCGCGCTACTCCTTTCCGCCCGTCGCCTGGGGATTGCGGCGCGACAAGACGCCGGTGGCCCGCTTCATGCGCTCGTTCATGCCTTGGCGGTTCCGCTATTTCAACCTCCGTAGCCACCGCAAGATCCTCGTCGTGGACGGCCGGCTGGGGTTCACCGGCGGCATGAATATCCGCGCCGGTGCCGTGCTGGAGGAGGGGCCGCGCCATCCGGTACAAGATCTCCACTTTCGTGTGCAGGGGCCGGTGGTGGCCGAGTTGCAGCGCGCGTTCGCCGACGACTGGCTATTCACCACCGGTGAGGCCCTAGGCGGGGATCGGTGGTTTCCCGAGCTGGCGCCGGTGGGACAGGCGGTGGCTCGCGGCATCTCCGACGGTCCCGACGAGGACTTCGACAAGCTGCGCTTCGCGATCCTCGGGGCGCTGGCATGCGCCCACCGTTGTATCCGCATCCAAACCCCGTACTTCCTCCCGGACAGCGACCTCGTCACGGGATTGCGGGTAGCGGCGCTGCGCGGGGCGACGGTGGAGATCCTGCTGCCGGAACGGGGTAATCTGCGCATGGTGCAATGGGCCTCCACCGCGGGGTTGGGCGAGCTGCTGAACTCGGGGTGCCGGGTGTTCCTCGCACCGCCGCCCTTCGACCACTCGAAGGCCCTGGTCGTGGATGACGCCTGGACCCTCCTCGGGTCGGCCAACTGGGACCCGCGCAGCCTGGTGCTCAACTTCGAGTTCAACGTCGAGTGCTACGACCCGGAGGTGGCTACCGCGGTAACTCGCCTTTTCGAGGAGAAGCGCGTCGCCAGTCGCGAGCTGAAGCTGGCGGAGCTTGCCGCTCGTCCACTTGCCGTCCACCTGCGCGATCGGGCCTTCCGCCTCTTCTCTCCCTACCTGTGAGCGTGCCGTGCCCACCGACCGGCGGGTAGCTCCGCCAAGCGCCACAGAGACGATGGCCACGGGGCGGTGGAGCCATGGCTGCAATAGGCCAGCCGGGCGGCGCGCCAAGCACGGCGCCCGTGGTTCAACCCCGCAACGCCGGGAACAGCGCCCGCACGCCGTTGGCCATGATCTCCACGGCGATGGCGGTCAGGAGAAGGCCCAGAAGGCGGTGGAGGATGTCGAGGCCAAGGCGCCCCAGCCGGGCACCGATCGGTACGGCCAGCCGCAGGGTCAACCACAGCAGCGCGCCCGTCGCGACGATGCACAGGATGACCAGGGGGAGATGGAGGGGGGTGGTGGAGCGGTCCATCTCGATGATCACCGTGCTGATCGCTCCGGGGCCCGCCAGCAGGGGAATGCCGAGGGGGACCACCGCCACGCTCTCCTGCTCACCGGTCGCCTCGGCGGGCGGGCCACGCACCGGGTCGGGCTGGCCGCGCAGCATGGCGAGGGCCATGAGCAAGAGTACGATACCGCCGCCCACCCGGAAGGAGGCGAGGCTGGTCCCCATCACCCGCAACAGGCCGTCGCCGAGCAGGGCGGCGGCGACCAGCACGCTCACCACGGTGAGCACGGTGAAGACGACCGCCCGGCGGCGGCGTTCGGCGGAAAGCCCGGCGGTCAGGCCGAGGAAGAGTGGCACCGCCGCCAGCGGATCGAGGATGACGATCAGCGCCGTGAGGAACCGGGTGTACTCGGACCAGTGCTCCATGGAGCGTCGCGTCCTCGCCGCGGCGCCTACCGCCGTCCGGTGGGGTCGGGGCTCGAGGTCACGGCGAGAACCACCGGTCGCGTAGCCGGCGCAGCTCCGCGAGCTCCTCCAAGAGGTCGAGGGCGAGGGCCGCCCCCGGGAGGTTGACCCGCAGGTCGCGTTGCAGGCGCAGGGCGGTGTGCACGCGGATCACCGCCGTGCCGGTGAATCGCCACTGGCGGGGGTCGGTACCGGACGGCTCCACGACGCCCTCGCTTACCATCTCGATGACCCGCTCCGCGTCCACGCCGCACACCTCGCAGAGCTGGCACAGGTCGAGCTCGGTGTGCTCGTCGAGGACGATGCCCGAGAGCGGCTGGCGTCTCTTCACCATGAGGTCACACCCCCATTGTCTGCCGCGGGTTCATCGGCATCTCGCGCGCCATGCGCTGGTACAGCTCCCGTGCCTCCGGGGACGATGCAGGAGGGGCCATGATGGCCAGGATAACGTACTGGTCGCCGGGCGGCTTGCCCGGCAGGCCACGTCCCTTGAGGCGCAGCTTGCGTCCCGTCTGGGAGCCGGCGGGGACCTTGACGTCGACCTTGCCCCCCAGGGTAGGGACGGTGATGGTGCTCCCGAGGGCGGCCTCCCAGGGGGTGACGGGAAGGTCGAGGTAGATGTCCCGTTTTTCCGCGCGAAACAGGGGGTGCGGCGCGAAGGCCACCTCGAGATAGAGGTCACCGGAAGGGCCCCCGCCAAGACCGGACGCACCCTGGCCGGCAAGACGGATGCGCTGCCCCTCGGTGATGCCCCGCGGGATCTTCACGTTGAGGTCGCGCTGCTTGTGACTGACTCGCCCCTGCTCGTCGATGACCGGAAGGGTGAGGCGGATCGCCCGCGTGGCCCCGTTGAACGCATCCTCCAGGGCGATCTCGACGCGCACCTGGTGGTCCTCGCCCTTGAGGCGCACCTCCCGCCAGCCGCCCCGGGGGGGCTGACCCGCGTGGCCGAAGAGGGTCTCGAAGAAGTCGCTGAAATCTCCGACGTGGGTGTACCCGCCGCCGCGGAACTGAAAGTCCGCGTCCCAGCCGGGGGGTGGCCGGAACTCCTGTCCTGCCTGGCGTCCCTTGGCGAGCTGGTCGTAGGCGGCCCGCTTCTCCGGGTCCTTGAGCACCTCGTACGCCTCGCCCACGTCCTTGAAACGTTGTTCGGCACCCGCCTCCTTGCTCACGTCCGGATGGTACTTGCGCGCCAGCCGGCGATAGGCGCCCTTGATCACCTCCTGGGTGGCGTCCTGCGGGACACCGAGAATCTCGTAGTAGTCCTTGAATTCCATGGCCGCGTGCCACCCGGATCAGCGCGGCGGAGCGCGCATGGGTGTCATTGTCGCCGTGTTTTGCCTCGTCCCGGCGCGCGAGGCAAGCGCCGGGTGCACGCGGCATGAAAAACGGGCCCGGAGGCGATTACCTCCGGGCCCGCGGGACGCCGGCGACCTCAGGGACGAGGCCTGTGGTCGCGATCTCAATAGCGGAGGTCTTCCTCCGCGGGAGAGTCATCCGGGTATTCCGGCTGATCGTCGTCCATCTCTCCTTCATCGTCGAAGGTGCCGGGATAGGGGTCGTCGTATGCCGGGTCATCCATCGGGTCGTCCATCGGCTCATCCTGGACATCCCAGCTCGGTTCGTCTTGGGGATCGTCGGGGGAGAAGGCCAACGCGTTGGATGCGCCGCTCCCGTACACTGCGGTCAATAGCACGAAAACCACGGCCAGTAGTCTCATGTGGGGGTTCTCCCAGGTCGCGCGATCGGGTCGCGGGACCATTAGTTGGGGGGAAACGTCATGGAATCGTCGTCCCAGCTCTCCCACTCGTCGTCGTCGCGCCAGGTGTCCAGGTCCTCGAGCTCTTCGTCGTCGGGCTCCGGTCTCCGATGGAACTGCGGTTGTGAATCGAGCTGGCCATTGTCCCACCGACGGCTGCGGTTTTTCCGTGACCCCTTCATCGTTCTTCTCCACGAAACGGGTTGAGAAGTCGCCCGTGCCACCGCACGGCGACAGGAAATCTTCGAATTCATCAAGGGGCCAACCAAGTGAAATGTTTTTTTTACCGTGATCGTGAACACTGATTACCGCCCATGGACATAGAGCTGCTGCGTACCTTCCTTCAGGTCGCCCGGACCGGGCGGTTCCGCGTCGCCGCGGAGCAGCTCTGCCTGACCCAGTCGGCCGTGAGCGCGCGCATCAAACTGCTCGAAGGCGAGATGGGCATCCGCCTCTTCGACCGGAACAAGCACGGGGTGGCCCTTACCTACGCCGGCACGCGGCTGGTGAGCCACGCGGAGACGATTCTCTCGGACTGGCGTCGCTGCTGTCAGGAGGTGATCCTGCCCTCCGATGCGGGTGCCATGCTGGCGGTGGGATCGGTCGACAGCGTCTGGACGATGTACCTCGGAAAGTGGCTGGCGCTGACCCACCAGGCTGCCCCCGAGCTCGTGATCAAGGCAGAGATCTCGTCGACCGACGTGCTCGTGCGGCAGCTCCTCGAAGGGACCCTCGACCTGATCGTCGTTTTCGAGACCCCCCAGCTGCCGCAGGTGATCTCCGTCCCACTGGTCACCATCCCGATGGTGATGGTCTCCAGTCGCCGCAAGCAGACCGCGGCCCAGGCAATGGCCGGCCGGTACGTCTTCGTCGACTGGAGCCCGGTGTTCAGTACCCTCCATCTCCAGCACTTCCCGGGGGAGCAATCCAACAAGGTCCAGACCACCTCGGGCAAGATCGCCCTCGATCTCGTATTGGCGATGGGCGGCGCGGCCTATTTCCCCCAGCCGATGGTGCGTGGCCACCTTACGAAGCGCCAATTGTTCGAGGTAGCCGACGCGCCACGGATTCTCCGCCCGATCTATGCCTTGCACCTGGTGCAGCGGGGGCAGGACGGCCCCTTGACGCGGGCCATCGCACTCCTGCGGGACATCCTCCAGGAGGACTCCTGACGGGGACCGGCGGCGGACGCGATATGGCACCCACCCACCAGGTGGAGCGCGGCGCATGGATCGCCTTCCGGACGGCCAATGGTGGCGTACGAGCCCGCCACCCGCTCCACCCGCCGTTCTGGACACGACGCGCGATCCATCCGACAATGCGCGACACCCAGTGGTGAGTGTAGCTCAGTCGGTAGAGCCCCGGATTGTGGTTCCGGTTGTCGAGGGTTCGAGCCCCTTCACTCACCCCACCTCGACCAGTAGTATTGCAGTCACATAGCGGGAATCTCCCGCACAATAGGCGTCGGGCCGTTAGCTCAGCTGGTAGAGCAGCGGACTCTTAATCCGCGGGTCGAAGGTTCGATCCCTTCACGGCTCACCAAATTTATCCATGATGGCTGGGAGGCAACTCCCGGCCATTCTTTTTCCTGCGCGCGACTGCAGCGAGAGTGGCGGAATTGGTAGACGCGCTAGATTTAGGATCTAGTGCCGGAAGGTGTGGGGGTTCGAGTCCCCCCTCTCGCACCAGATTGGACTTCTAAGGGGTTGTGATTCATGGAGACGAATGTTCAGGAAGTGAGCCCGTGTCGCTGGCAGGTGCGGGTCACCCTGGCCGCGGAAGAGACCGTCCCGCACTTCGACAAGGCATACCGGGCGTTGCAGCGCACCGCACGCATCCCGGGATTCCGGCCGGGCAAGGTGCCGCTGTCGGTCATCCGCAAGCGGTTTGGCGACGCGGTGCGCGAGGACGTGGGCAACACGCTGCTCAAGGAGACCTTTCCCCAGGCCCTCGAGGAGCACTCCCTGAAGGCGATCGGCCCGCCGGCCCTGGAGGAGATCGACCTGCAGGAGGGGAGCCCCTTCACCTACATGGCACAGGTGGATGTGTTACCGGAGGTCGAGCTGGGCGACGTGACCGGGGTGGAGGTCACCCGCCGCGACGTCGTGGTCCCGGAAGAGATGATCGACTCTACGCTGGAGCGGATGCGTCAAGAGAACGCCCAGGTCAGCACCGTGGGAGACGCAGACGCCGCCCTGTCCCAGGGGCAGATCGGTGTGATCGACTTTCAGGGGCGTATCGACGGAGAGCCGTTCGAGGGCGGCAGCGGCGAGCGGTTTTCCGTCGAGCTGGGGGCGGGCCGCCTGTTTCCCGATTTCGAGTCGGGCATCGAGGGCATGACCCGCGGGGAGAACCGCGAGATCACCGTCACCTTCCCGGAGGACTACCGCGAGGAGTACGCCGGCAAGCAGGCCGAGTTCACCGTCACCCTGCACGAGATCCAGGACAAGGTGGTGCCCGAGGTCGACGACGAGTTCGCCAAGGACCTGGATTTTGCCGATCTCCCGGCCCTGCGGGCGGAGATTCGCAGCAAGCTGGAGGAGCGGATCGCCGCCAGCCAGAGGCAGTCTCATCATCAAGAGATCGCCGATCGTCTGTTGGAGATGCACTCCCCGGAGATCCCGCCGACCCTGCTCGAGGGGCAGCTCGATCTCATGGTGCGCAATCGGCTCGTACACCTCGTGCAGGAGGGTAAGACGGTCGAGGAGGCCGAGGAGCAGCGCGCGGCCCTACGCGAGGAGCTGGCGCCCGATGCACGGAAGCGCGCGCAACTCACGTTGATCCTCGACAAGATCGCCGAGGTCAATGGATTGCAGATCGATGATGCCGCGATCGAGGCGCAGTTGAAAAAGGAAGCGCTGGATGCGTCGGTGTCCCCCGACGTGATGCGCCGCTACTACGAGTCGCAGTTCGGCTCCCTCGACCCGATCCACGATCAACTCCGCGAGGAAGCCGCTTACGACTACGTCCTGGAGCACGCCGTGTTCGTCGAGCCGCAGGCGACTGCCGGCGAATAGACCACCGCGCCTGTTCATGCGAATCTGGCGGATGCTGGTCTCGCCCTCGACAAGGGGCGCCCTCATCCGCCGTACAGGAGAGCAACATGGCCCGTCCCCCCTTTGGATCGTCCCGTGACGAAATACCGCCGCAAATCTATAACAACCTCGTGCCGATGGTGGTCGAGCAGACCCCGCGGGGTGAGCGTGCCTACGACATCTACTCCCGCCTGCTCAAGGACCGCATCGTCTTCCTCGGCACGCCGATCGACGACTACATCGCCAATGCGGTGATGGCGCAGCTCCTGTTCCTGGAAGCGGATGATCCGGCCAAGGACATCAGCCTGTACATCAACTCCCCGGGCGGGATGGTGAGCTCCGGGCTGGCCGTCTACGATACCATGCAATACATCCAGCCGGACGTCTCGACGATCTGCATCGGCATGGCGGCAAGCATGGGCGCGGTTCTGCTGTGCGCCGGTGCGCAGGGTAAGCGCTACGTCCTGCCCCACTCGCGGGTGATGATCCATCAACCTCTCGGTGGCTTCCAGGGCCAGGCGACGGACGTGGAGATCCACGCCAAGGAGATCCTCAAGACCCGCGAGACCCTGAACGACATCATCGCCAGGCACACCGGTCAAAAGGCCAAGGCGGTGGAGAAGGATACCGAGCGCGACTACTTCATGTCCGCGGAGGAGGCGGTGGCCTACGGCCTAGTCGACCATGTGGTGGTGCGCAAACCGAAAGCCGAGTC
>JASFUG010000128.1:0-8474 GCA_050050395.1 Nitrospirota bacterium | reverse complement strand
CCGCGCGGTCGACGACCTGGAAGAGCTCACCGGCCTACCGATCCTCGGCCGCCTCCCTGAGATCGCCGACGCCGACACGACCGCCTCCTGGGAACGGCTCGCCGGACACCTCGACCGGCAGGCGATCCAACGCGCCACACACGCCGCTGCGGATTGCGCCCCGTGATCGTCGCCACGCCCGGGCAGGCCGCCACACGCCTCGACCCCCGCACCCATCTCCTGTTCGCGATCGCCCTGCTCGTGCACCTGTTCCGCTGGCAGCGGCCCGCCTCACTCGCCCTGCTCGCCACCGCCTGGCTGGTGTACGTCGCCCTCCACCGCCTCGCCCCCCTCCCCTTCCTGCGCCTGCTGAGGTTCCTGCGCTGGCTCCTCCTGGTGGCCGCCGCCCTGCACCTCTTCATGACCCCGGGCCACGTGGTCTGGCAGCTCCCCGCCACCGATCTCTGGCTCACCCGGGAGGGGATCACCATCGCTCTCCTGACGGTGGCGCGCCTCACCCTCGCCGTCTGGATCGCGAACGCCCTCTACCGGTGCCTCACCCCGGAGGCCCTGGTGGCCGGTCTCCTGCGCCTCCTCGGCCCCCTGGGTCACCGTGGACGCCGCGCACACCGTTTCGCGGTGGTCACCGGGCTGGCGATCGGCTTCCTGCCCTGGTTCGCCGCGCAGTTCAAGGAGTGGCGCGAGCAGCGCGGCGTCGACTTCGACACCCGCCTCACCCGGCTCGTCACCGCCGGCCACGAAGAGATCGCCACCCGCGCCGAGGCGGCAAGCCGCGGCGAGCTGCCCGACCCGACCGACCACGCCGCTGCCCTCCGCCTGCGGGCCGTGGACACGCTCTTCCTCCTCACGTCGGCCGCGATTCTCGCCGCTGGCTGGGTACTGGAGGTCCATTAAACGGGCCGAAACACCAGCCGAGCTGCGCCACGGCAACACGCACGATCGTTCCAGCGGGCATTGGACCTGGCCGAAGCGGGCGGCACAACACAAGAATCGGCGATGGCCGGCCGAAGCCTCTTCCTGGCGGTCCTTTTCTGCTGTGCCCTCATCGGCGCCTGCGCCAGCGGGTCAGACCACGGGATTCGAGCCAGCACCAAGCTGCCGCTGTCCATTGCGGTCCTTCCGGTCACTGCAACGGCGCAGATTCACCATCTCGCCGACATCCAAACACCCCCTGGACGGCCTTTGACCGGTGACGACGAGCAGGCCCTGATACAAGCGCGCATGGCCGAGGTGACCGCCGGGCTCACCGAAGCTCTTGCAGACCGTCTGGCCCGCACGGGGCATCTCCAGGTCGTGGCCACGGCGGAGGTGGAACGCGCCCTGGCCGACCAGCCCCCGATCGAGGAGGTGCCGGCAGAGCACCTGGCCGTAATCGGTCGCGCCGTCGGCGCCGATGCGGTGCTGCGCACGGAACTCTCCGGCTACGGCCACATCAAGCGCAGGTGGCTTGGTTATCTCATCGGCAGCGGGGTGGCCGAGGGGGTCGCGCAAGGGGCGATCGCCGGCGCCGTCACCAACGTCTGGATCGGCCTCATCGTCGCTGCCGAGGAGATCACCTCGGAGGTCCTCACCTGGGGCGGCGGCGCCTACCTATTCAACGCCCACTACGCCCCGATCACCGTGGAGGCGGAGCTCATCGATAGCGGCGATGATCATCGCCTCTGGCACAAGGTCACCTTCGTCGCCATCGACCGCAAGGCCCTCAAGAAGCTTCCCGAGGAGGAGCGCACCCGCAAGGAGGTCCAGCTCCGCGTCACCCTCGCCCGCGCCGAGCGCAAGCTCGTCGCCAGCCTCCGCAAGGCCACGAAGCACCACGATTGAGCGGGAGCTCAACCGCGAAGGATGCGAAGGCCACGAAGAACAGTCCGACGGTACGCCGCGCTGCGCTTGGCACACCCTACGCCCATCCCCCACGAATCCCCGTGGAGTGCCGCCGAGCCACGCGAGGCGCACCGGGCCACAGCCCGCTGCGCAGTCCCGGACAATGGTGCGCCGCCCTCCGGTTGGCGCACCCTACGGCGACTGCCAAGCTCCCAGCCGAACGTAGGCGGGGGTAAACCCCTCTCCCTACGGATCTCGTTGCTTCCCATCCTGCCTTCCTTCCGGGAATCATGGCCGTTCGCGGCCTCACTTCCTAGGCCGTACCCGCCATGACTGAAAAGCTCCTCCCCGCCGGTCAGCGGGTGCTGCTGCGCCTCGCGTATGAAGGGACCGCGTATGCCGGGTGGCAGGTGCAGCCGGGGGAGGATACGGTGCAGGCGCGGGTGGAGGCGGCCGTGTCGCGGCTGTGTGATCGGCCGGTGCGGGTGCATGGCGCGGGGCGGACCGACGCGGGGGTACACGCCGACGAGCTACCGGCGCACTTCGAATTGCCCCGACCCTTCGCGGCCGACGCCCTGGTGCGCGGGCTCAACGCCGTGTTGCCGGGGGACATCGTGGTTCGACGGCTAGACTCCGTGGCCGCAGACCTTCACGCGCGGTTCTCCGCGGTGGGCAAGCTGTACCGTTACCGGATCCTCAACCGGCAGGACCCTCCCCTCTTCCGGCGCCACTTCGTCCACTGGCAGCGCGGCCCTCTGGACCGCCCCGCCATGGCCACGGGGCTGGCGGCGGTGGTGGGCGAGCACGACTTCTCCAGCCTGTGCGCCGCCGACGCGGACACCACGACCCGCGTCCGCCGAGTGGTGGCGGCGACGTGGCGCGAGGCCGGCGACGAGCTCCAGCTCTGGATCGCCGGCGAAGGTTTCCTCAAACACATGGTGCGGAACCTGGCCGGTACCCTGCTGGAGATCGGGCGGGGCCGGTTGCAAAGCTCGCAGATGGCCGCGATCCTCACCGCCCGCGACCGGCGGCAGGCCGGACCGACCGCGCCGGCGCGCGGCCTCTGCCTGATGCGCGTCGCATACCGGCAAACCGAAGTGGAGCAGTGGCGTGCAGATCTTGGTCACCAATGACGACGGCATCCACGCGCACGGGCTTTTCGCCCTGGCGCAGGCCATGAAGCGCCTCGGCGAGGTGCGCGTGGTCGCGCCCCTGATCGAGAAGAGCGCCGTCGGCCACGCCCTGACACTGGTCGACCCACTGCGGGTCGAGAAGGTGTTCCACGACGGTACGCTGTTCGGCCACGCGGTGCACGGCACCCCGGCGGACTGCGTCAAGCTGGCCGTCAACGTCCTGTTAGAGACGCGCCCGGACCTGGTGGTCTCGGGGATCAACCGTGGTGCCAACACCGGCCATAACATCATCTACTCGGGTACGGTGTCCGCCGCCACCGAAGGGGCGATCCTCGGCATCCCGTCAGTGGCGGTCTCCCTGGAGTGGAGCGAGCAGCCCGACTTCCAGCCAACGGCGGAGATCGGGCTGGAGGTGGTGCGCAAGGTCGTCGAGCGCGGCCTGCCGGAAGGGGTCTTGCTCAACGTCAACGTCCCGGCCCTGCCGCGGGAGCAGATCCGCGGCATACGTGTCACCGAGCAGGGCAAGGGGCGGTTCGTCGAGTTCTTCGACGAGCGCCTCGACCCGCGCGGCCGCGCCTACTACTGGCAGACGGGCGAGACCCTCATCCCCCAGTCGGCGGACAACGTGGACGACGCCGCCCTCGCCGACGGCTGCGTCTCCATCACCCCCATCCACTACGACCTCACCGCCCGCGACTTCCTGCAGGAGCTCGACGGGTGGGGGTGGCGAACTTGACGGACCGGGGCAGAGGGACCGCGTTACCTCCCGGTGCGAGACTGCGGCACCATTGACCGAAGGCCCCTGTTGCCTGCCTTCCCATCCGGCGGTAACGAGACCGCCCCCGACCGATAAGGCGCCCGCTCCATGCGCGGACCGGCCGCACCGTCCTGCCCTTCGCATTCGCTCGGGGTAGTCTGCCCGGCAGCGAGGGGATGACCATGGCAATCACCCCACACACCGCTGCCACCCTCCTCCTCACCGCGGTGGCGCTGGTCCTCTTCGCCCAGGAACGGATCCGCCTCGAGACGGCGAGCCTGGCGGTCTTCGTGGTGCTGGTCCTCGGCTTCACGGTAGTGCCCTTCACCGCGGACGACGGCACGCGCCTCGACCCCATGCTGTTCTTCTCCGGGTTCGGACATCCAGCCCTGATCGCGATCTGTGCACTGATGGTGCTAGGCAAGGGGATCGAACGGACCGGGGCCCTCAAGCCCCTGGCGAAGTCCCTGACGCAACACTGGCGGCGCCAGCCTCGGCTCACCTTCCTTGCCACCCTGGCAGTGGGCGGCTTTCTCAGCGGTTTCCTCAACAACACGCCGATCGTGATCCTGTTGGTGCCGGTGTTGATCGTGGTCGCCCTGGATAACCAGACCGCGCCGTCGAAGATCCTCATGCCGCTCGGGCTAATGACCATCATCGGAGGCATGGCAACGACCATCGGTACGTCAACGAACCTCCTGGTGGTCTCGCTTGCGAACGACCTGGCCGGCGTCCACTTCGCGATGTTCGACTTCGCGTTGCCGGTGACGATCGTCGGCGGCGCCGGCCTGTTCTTTCTCTGGCTGGTCGCCCCGTGGCTGTTACCGGAGCGGAAGATCGACCTCACCGATACCCAGCAACGGGTCTACAACGCGGTCCTGTTCCTCTCCACGAAGAGCGTCGGCGAGCGGCGAGAGCTGCGTGAGCTCCTCGAAGAGACCGGGCGCGAGATGCGTGTGCACAAGATCATGCGCGGCAAGCACGAGCTGATCCTCCCCCTGCCTACGGTGAAGATCCGCCCCGGGGATGGCCTGTTCATCACCGGCACCGCCGCACAGCTCAAGGCGTTCGAGACGCGCCTGCACGGCACCCTGTCCAACGTGGACAGCCGCGGCGAGCCGATCGAAGGCGAGTACCGGACCGGGGACGAGAACGTGCTGCTGGCGGAGGTGCTGGTCACGCCCGGGTCCGTCCTGCACAACCGCAGCCTGACGGAGACGCGCTTTGCCGAGCGGTTCGGCGTCGTCGTCCTCGCCCTCCATCGGATGCACCGGCCGCTGGAGAAGATCACGACCAGCGTCAAGAAGGTCCGGCTCCAGCCGGGCGACATCCTCCTCGTCCAGGGCGAGCGCGCGGACCTCGACGCGATCCCGGTCGATACCAAGCTCCTGACCCTCGAGAGCAGCATCGAGCTCACGGCGTCGCGGCAGGCGCCCGCGGCCCTGGCCATCATGGCGGGGGTCGTCGCCATGGCGGCGACCGGCCTCCTGCCCATCGCCGTGAGCGCCGTCACCGGGGTCGGATTGATGGTGGCGCTGCGCTGCATCACGTGGCGCGACCTCACCGCCGCCCTGTCCATCCCCGTCATCCTCATCATCGTCGTCAGCCTCGCCCTGGGTCGCGCCCTGGTCGACACCGGCGGCACCGAGTTCCTCGCCCACCTCTTCGTTTCCACCACCGCCGAGCTGCCGACCGTGGCCACCCTGGGGGCCCTGATCTTCCTCATGTCGCTGGTCACCAACGTCGTGTCGAACGCCGCCGCCGCTGTGGTCGGCACACCGATCGCCGCGGCAATCGCCCGGGAGATCGGGGCACCGGTGGAGCCGTTCATCCTGGCAGTGATGTTCGGCGCCAACATGAGCTACGCCACGCCCATCGGCTACCAGACGAACCTGCTGATCCTCAGCGCCGGCGGCTACAAGTTCTCCGACTTCCTGCGCGTCGGGCTGCCCCTCACCGCGCTGATCGGCCTCGGCTTCACCGTGGTCCTCGCGGTGCTGTACGGCCTATGACCGATGGTGACGGCAGCCGACGGCCGGCCCGAAGCGCCCCCTCGCACGGGCGGGATGGAGATGATAGGCGCCCTCCGTAGGGGCGGGGTTTATCCCCACCCGTCCCTGACGAACCGGCCCAACCTCGGCGGGGATGCCGTTCCCAACCCGCTCCACCCGCGAGACCATCGCGACATCCTTCACCACGGGAGGGGGTACCCCGCCTACGTGCGCATCGCCGTCAACCGCTGGACCACACTCGATGTAGGCCGGGCTTTGCCCGGCATGGCCGGCAGCGCCCGGCGGCACGGGCAGTTCGTGTCCGCGAACCTCCGCCCGATGGCTGAGAGCGGACCGCTCACCCCTGCATCGCCGTCAACCGCTGGGCCAGCGGGGGGTGCGAGTAGTGCAGGGCGACGTAGAGCGGATGGGGGGTGAGGTTGGCCAGGTGGTCGCGGGAGAGGCGCTTGAGACCCGCCGCCAGTGGCCGCCAGTCGCCGGTGGCAGCCACTGCGAAGCGGTCGGCCTGGTACTCGTTGCGCCGCGACACGACGCGCAGGAGAAGCGACAGGATCATCTCCACCGGGGTGTAGAGGAGGCCGAAGAACACCAAGCCGGCGTACACCGAGAGGTGTTCGACGCCGAACGCCGCGAACAGGCCGGGGCGCGTGAGACACAGAGAGAGCAACCCGAAGAGTAGGCCGGTGTGAGCGATGGAGAGCAGCGTCCCCTGCAAGACGTGGCGCCGCTTGTAGTGGCCGATCTCGTGGGCCACCACCGCCACCACCTCATCCACCGGATGGCCGTCCACCAGGGTATCGAACAGGGCGATCCGCTTGTGGCGACCGAGGCCGGTGAAGAACGCGTTCGCCTTGGTCGAGCGACGCGATCCGTCGGTGACGTAGATCCCCCGCACGGGAAAACCGACCCGCCGTGCGAGGGCGAGGATCGCCTCGCGCAGCTCACCGTCTTCCAGCGGTGTGAAACGCAGGAAGAGGGGCATGATCCAGGCCGGCGCCAGGTACTGCACGGCGAGGAGGAAGAGGATGGTCACTGTCCAGCCGTATACCCAGGCTCCGGGGCCGAAGCGGTCGAAGAGGAACAGAACCAGCGCCAGCAACGGGCCGCCGAGGCCGATGGCAAGGAGGGCGGCCTTCGCGTGATCGAGCCAGAAGGTCCGGTGATCGGTGCGGTTGAAACCGAAACGCTGCTCGATGCCGAAGGTCGAGTAGTAGCGAAACGGCAGGTCCAGCAGACTCGTGGCGAGGGCGAGGAGGCCGATGTACACCAGGCCGGTCCACACCTCGCCGAGGCCGAGGGAGCGCGCCCAGTGATCGAGGTGGGCGAAGCCGCCCACTCCCCAGAAGGCGAGGAGCAGGACGAGGTCGAAGGTGGTGGCGAGGATCGCGAACCGGGTGCGCACCCAGGCGTACTCGTGGGCACGTTGGCGGTCGTCCGGGTCGTAGAGGTCGGCCACCGCGTCCGGTACCGCCGCATCCATGGCGCGCAGGTTGAGCCAGTCCGCCACCCCCTTGAGGACGTAGTCACACAGGAGGGCCGCGAGCACCACGATGGCATAGCCGTTGAAAGTCATCGGGCTGAGGGCGAGGCAGGGGGAGAGTAAAGGCCGTAAGCCGGACGCGGCTCCTGCCGCCAGGCGGTCATGGGGAAACGCAATTATTCCCGAACGTTACGGGTATGCCAAATCCACATCTTTCAACTTAGGTTGACGCTTCCACCAGGCGCGACTATAAACCGGTTACCCGCATTACCCCCTACCTTAATCTTCCCTCCCCTTCCCGTTTCCCTCCCTCTCTTCCCTCCCGGAGAGCTGCCATGCGCTTCAAGCGTCTGGAGATGACTGGGTTCAAGTCGTTCGCCGACCGGACCTTCATCGACTTCCAAGACGGTATCACCGCGATCGTCGGCCCCAACGGCTGCGGCAAGTCCAACATCTCCGACGCGGTCCGCTGGGTCCTCGGGGAGCAGTCGGCCCACTACCTGCGCGGCGACAACGCGGTGGACTTCATCTTCAAGGGCTCCGGCGCGCGCAAGCCGACCGGCATGGCGGAGGTCACCCTGACCATCGACAACGCGGACCGCACGGTGCGCGGGCCGTTCGCCGACTTCGCCGAGATCCAGGTGACCCGGCGCATCCATCGGGATGGCGAGCGGGAGTACTTCATCAACAAGATCCCGTGCCGGCTGAAGGACATCCGCGACCTGTTCATGGACACCGGCATGAGCGGCCGAGGCGTGGCGATCCTCCAGCAGGGCCACATCGATGCGATCCTCAACGCCAAGCCCGAGGAGCGCCGCGCCCTGTTCGACGAGGCGGCGGGGATCACCAGCTACAAGATCAAAAAGGAGGCCGCGAGCCGCAAGCTGGTCGCCACCGAGGAGAACCTCAGCCGGGTGCAGGACATCGTTCAGGAGGTCGAGAAGCAGCTCCGCCGCCTCGATCGCCAGGCCCGCGACGCCGAGCGCTACCGGCGGCTGCGCCAGGCCCTGCGCCAGTACGAGGCACACATCGCCTGCGCCCGCCTGGAGGCGATCGCCAGCCGCAGCAACGAGGTGGAGACGGCGGCGGCGGGCGAGCGCCGCGCCCTGGAGGACCTGGAGACGGCGATCGGCCGCACCGATGCCCAGGTCGAGGCGCAGCGCCTCCACGCCCAGGAGCAGCGCGATGCCTCGGACCGGCTGCGCGAACGCTCCGCCGGGCTCCAGCAGGAAGCGGCACGCATCGAGGGCGAGCTGCGCACCCAGGAGACG
>JASFUG010000127.1:0-8491 GCA_050050395.1 Nitrospirota bacterium | reverse complement strand
AGGGATGCGTGTCATCGATTTATTATCCAGCCCGAAGGGCTGTCCTTCCCTAGCCCCTAGTCCCTAACCCCTAGCCCCTCCTTGTTACACCTGCATGCGCATGACCTCTTGATACGCCTCGATTACCTTGTTGCGGACAGCGAGAACCAGCTCGAAGGAGACCTGCGCCTCCTTCATCTGGATCATGACGTCGTGCAGCGCTGCCCCGCGGCCGGACACCAGTGCCTGCGCCGCGTCATTGGCTTGAATCTGTAGATCGTTGACCTCGGACAGGCTGTCCTTGAGCACCTCGGAAAAAGAGGTCTCGGGGGTGGCTTCGGCAGTGAACCCCTGGATGCGGTCCTCGGGACCGAGCACGGCGCGTAGATGGTGCTGGGCGTTGATGTCCATGGTCTGAGCAGCTCTTGGCGGTGAACGCTTGGCGGTCGGCGTTCCGCGGTTAGCGGTCGGTGTGTGACGAGCGGATGCGGAACGGCGAGAGCTGGGACAGGAAGGAGATCAGCTCCCGCGCCACCTCCTCTGGCGAGGAGGACCGGGAGGCCCGGGCGTCATCCTCCGGCGCGGTGGCATCGGTGTCGTGGGCGGCCGGGGGTTGTGTCGTGGTGGCCTCGTCATCCATGGCTTTGCTCCAAAGAAGCTGAAAGCGGATCACTGACCGCTAAGCGCTGCCCGCTATCTCCCGATCTCCAATGCGGCCTGGGCCATGCCCTTGGTCGCCTGCACCGCCTTCACGTTCGCCTCGTAGGCGCGCATGGCGGTCATCATGTCCGTCATCTCCTCCAGCACGCTGATGTTGGGCATGGCGACGTAGCCTGCGGCGTCGGCATCGGGGTGACCCGGGTCGTAGACCATCCGTGGCGGTCGCGGGTCGGGACTGATCCCCGCGACCTGTACCACCGGTGCTCGCTCCTCTTGTGCCTGCAGGACGTCCTCGAAGCGCGTCGGAGCGGGACCGGAACGCAGGACCACGCGCTGGCGCACGTAGGGTCCGCCCTCTGCGGTGCGGGTCGTCTCGGCGTTGGCCAGGTTGGCGGAGATCACGTCCATGCGGGCGCGTTGCGCCGACAAGCCGGCGGCGGCAACCTGCATGGCGCGGATAAAGTCGGACATGGTGTGAAAGGGGCTAGGGGTTAGGGGCTAGGGGCTAGGGAAGGTTGGCCGCGAGGCGGCCATCAGGTGTTTCTGTCACTCGGCAGAGGGCCGTTGCATGGCTCGAATTCCGGCGGCAGTTAGCCAATGGCTGAATGCTGATCGCTGATAGCTACCCGCTATCTTCCCTCCCGGATGGCGTGGATCAGGCTGGCGAAGATGCCGGTGGTGATCTGAGCCGTGGCGCCGTAGAGGATCGTGTTTTCCGCCATCTGGCCCATGGTCTCCTCGACGTCCACGGTGTTGCCGTCGAGTCCCGGCGCAGTGCCACTCGCCACCAGGGAGACCGGGGCCGTCGCGGTACTCGCGGGCATCGCCAGGTGACGCTTGTCGGTGGTCGCGATCCCAGGGGGGTGCCTCGCCTCGGCGGCGCGCATGCTCTCCTCGAAGGGGAGATCGACCGCCTCGTAGCCGGGGGTCGCGGCATTCGCCAGGTTTTGTGACAGCAACTCCTGACGCGTGCTGCGCAAGGTCAGTGCGCGCTGCATGGTGGGCAGGGAGGGCAACAGCAGGTGACGGATATCCATGGTCGTTAGCCTCGGCTTCTGGTCACAGGTGCAAGCCCGGTGCCAGCACTCGGTGGACGATCCGAGTCCGGAAGGTTCCAGGGGGGTATATGTAACGCATTGAAAAAACAGGAAAAGAATGACCGTCCATGGTGGGTGTCGTCGTGCCAGGCGTGGCTCCGGGTAATCAGAGCGGCAGCATTCTGACGGTGGTCGTTGCCTAGCCGGCACTTCTTGCCGGGGTGACCTCCAGCCCCTGGTCGCGGTACTCGCGCAGGCGGTTGCGCAGGGTGCGGATGCTGATTCCCAGTTCCTCGGCGGTCTGTGAGCGATTGCCGCCGTTCTCTTCCAGGGTGGTGAGGATCAGGTCGCGTTCCATGGCCGTGACGGTGCCTGCGCGTGTCGTATCCACGGGCGCCGCCTCCTTCTCCAGGAAGTCCGCCACGCGCAGGCACTCGCCGTCGCCCAGGAGCAACGCGCGGTGTACGGCGTTTTCCAGCTCGCGTACGTTGCCCGGCCAGGTGTAGCGGACGAGCTCCTCGGTGACGTCCGGGGCAAGGTGCGGTGGCTGGCTGCCGGTTGCCTGACCGTACTGGCGGAGGAAATGGTCGATCAGGATCGGGATCTCCTCGGTGCGCTGGCGCAGGGGGGGCAGATGGAGGCGGATGACGTTGAGGCGGTAGAACAGATCGAGGCGGAAGCGGCCCTTGTCCACCTCCTCGCGCAGGGACTTGTTGGTGGTGGCAAGCACCCGCACGTCGCTCGCTACCGGTTGTATGCCACCGACCCGCTGCACCGTACGCTCCTGGAGGGTGCGCAGCAGCTTCGCCTGCAACGCCAGCGCCATCTCGCCGATCTCGTCGAGGAGCAGGGTGCCGCCGTGGGCCTGCTCGAAGCGGCCGAGGTGACGGCGCACCGCACCGGAGAAGGCGCCGCGTTCGTGGCCGAACAGCTCGCTCTCCAGGAGACCGTCGGGCACCGCGGCGCAGTTGAGGGCCACGAACGGCCCCCGGCAACGGTCGCTGTGGCCATGGATGAAGCGCGCGACGACCTCCTTACCGGTGCCGCTCTCACCCTCGATGAGCACCGTCGCGGTGGACGGCGCGACGCGCGCCGCAGTCGCGAACAACGTGGCCATGCGTTGGCAGGCGACGATCGGCCCCCCGCCCGTATGGGCCTTCCGTGGGTCGTGGGGGGGCGCGCCCGTCTCGGCCGGATCTGACTTCGGCGGGCCGACGATCCGCGCGACGACCTGGCGCAGCTCCGCCATGGAGAACGGCTTGGTGAGGCAGTCCGCGACGCCGAGGCGCAAGGCGCGTACCGTGTCGTGCACCTCCGCGACGCCGCTGATCAGCACGAATGGTGGCGGTCGTCCAGTCCCGTCCCAGCGTTCCAGGAGGTGAAGGCCATCGCCGTCCGGGAGCTGCAGGTCGGTGACCGTGAGATCGATGCGTTCGTCGGCCGCCAGCGCGCGCGCCGCGGCCAGGTCGGGGGCAGCCAATGTCCGGTAGCCCGCCCGGTCGAGCGCCTCCACCAGGGCGCTGCGCGAGAGATCGTCATCCTCGACGATCAACACCGTCGCGCGGGACATCAATTGCCCTCCTGCATGGTGACGGCGAGCTGCAGCTCGCTGCGAAACCGACCCAGCGCGCCCTGGTTTGCAACCTGCCACTGGAGAAACCGGTCCTGGACCTTGAGGTAACGCTGCCAGAAGTCCGGCAGGTCGGTGGGATCCCCACCCACCGGACGACCCTCGATGAGCGCGAGGAACTGGCTGCCCCACGCCCGCTCGGTGGGCGAGGAGGGCGGACTTTCCGCCAGGGCGCGGCGCAGCACGGTGGCGGCGCCGTCGGCCTTTCCGAGGCCGTGCAGGCATTGCGCCAGGGAGGCCGCGATGCGCCACGGCGTGAGCGCGCTCGCGGGTTGCCTCGGCTCGATGTTCTCCAGCAACGCCGCTGCCTCGGCCAGGCGACCGGCAGACTGCCAGCTCACGGCCAGGCGGTAGCTGGCCTCGGGCAAGGCAGTCGCCAGGTTCGGGTCTTCCGCAACGGCGGAGGCCGCCCATTCCAGGCTGGGGTCGTTCTGTCCCAGGCGCAGGCCGAGGGCGCCGCAGCGCAACCGCTCGCGAGGCGGCAACGCCGCCACGTCGACGCGCGCGACGAAGTCGCGCCACTCCCTTTCCAGATCGGGGGAGTACGCCGCATCCAGGGCCTCGAGGTGGGCGAGGTGCGCGTCGGCATCCGCGCCCGGCATCGCTGCGAGATGGGCGAGTAGCACCACGGCGCCCTCCAGGTATCCCTCGGCCGCGAGGGCGGCGGCGAGATCGCGGCGGAAATCGGGGGTCAGAGTGGCGGTGTCGTGGCGCCGCTGGCGGAAGGTGTAGTAGGTCTCCAGCAGGTCACGGGGTGGCAGGCGGTGGAGCCACAGGCGGGAAAATGCATAGCCGTAGAACGGCTCGAACCACGGCTGGCTGCGCAGCGTGGGTTCGGCCTGGGGCCGCCTATCGAGCCGTTCCAGCACGTTGTCCCAGCGATCCTCGTCGGCCCACAGTGCCAGCTTCAGATCGCGCGCGAGGGCGCGTAGCCGTGGGCGTCCGGTCTGTTTCGCAAGATTACGCAGGGGCGCGAGGAGGCGCAGGCGGTCGAGGCGCCCGGTCTCGGGATACCGGATCTGTATCTCACGTAGACGGCTGAGCTCGGCCATCGCCGTGCGTCCGTACTGCACCTGTACCTTGTTGTAGGTAGCCAAGGCCTCCGCGGGACGGCCGGCGTGCAGGGCGGCGTCACCGGCCTGCATCAACAGACTCGCGGGGGCCTCATCCGTCAGCTCGGTGCGGAGCTGGTCGAGGATCGAATCGGCGTCGCCGGTCTCGCCCTGTGCCAGCAGGGCACGAACGACCTCGTAGCGGTAGGCGGGAAAGGCGGCGAGATTGACCTCGCCCGCCGTGATCAGGGCGGCGTACTCGCGCAGGATGTGGGCGGCGTCGCCGGTGGCGACGGCGTTGTCGAGATATACCAGCCGGGCGAGATCCGCCACGGGATGGTCCGGGAAGGCGGCGATGATCTCCTTGGCGACCCGATAGGCCGCGAGCCACTCACCGCGCCGTTCGAGGACCACCATCTCGCGGTAGCGGACGTAGGGGCGAAGCTCGGTATCTCCGCCCGCGCCGCCGGCCCGATGGTAGTAAGCCAGGGCCTCTTCCCAGCGGTTGTGGGTGCGATACAGCTCCGCAAGGGTGAACAACGCGCGGGTGGCGTGCGGCTCGTCCGGGTGCAGGGTGACTGCCAGGGCGAGGGCCTCGATCGCGTCCTGGGGCCATTGCTGGTCACGCACCCGGTAGAAGGCGACCTCGGCGGCGGCGTGCAGATAGGTGGCGGCGGCGCCAATCTCACTGCGCGGTGCGGCATTGATGATCCGTTCCAGGTCGCGTATCGCCTCCGGATAATTCCGTTCACCGAGTCGCAGCCAGGCGCGCTGGAAGAGCTCCCCCAGACGTGGCGGGAACTCCGACCAGGCCTCCGCGGTGGGTTGCGGCAGGGTCGCCGGGGTAAGTAGGAGATCATCGGTGGAGAACGATGGCGGTAGGCTGGCACGGACGGCGTTGTCTTCCGCCGTCGCGAAGCGGTGGTCGATCGACGCCGAGAGGGCGCGCCGCGGCGCGTCGTCTGGCAGCGGCGAGGCGCCGGTGCGGACAACCGACACGCCGGTGAGCAGGGCGAAGACCAGGGTGGGTACGGACGGACGCATGGGCAGTCGCCCAGCGCAACGCAAGCACCGTGCCACGCGTCCCGGGGCCTGCGGCCGATCGCGCGAAGCGCGCAATCCACGGCTAACTGCTTATCAGAGCGACACAGGTGTGGCGGCACGCCGCGCCGTCGACCCTTGCCGGGGCGAGGGGATCCCGACGCTCCAGTCAGGAGATTGACGCGCCGGCGACTCGGGGCCAGCGCGCGCCGATCGGTTGCCCGGCGAGGAGACACACGGTCCAAGCCCGCGTTTCTCACCACCTCCGCATCGGTAGATCCCGATACGGTGAAATGCCGCGCTGTAGGTGCGAATTCATTCGCACGATGGCGGAACCTCCGGGGTCACGGTGTCGGCCGAATGAATTCGGCCCTACGCCGAGGCGGCTTGGCCGCGAAGGGGGCAAGCGGGCGGTGAAAAATGCGGGCCAGGTAGGCGGCACGACACCCGCCATCGCCGGCGGCGTCCAACCTACGCCTGCCGCGGCCACCGGACCGTGGCGCACTGTCCGGACCGGCGCGGCCTACGGCGCGTCGTCGCTGCGCACCACGGGCTCTTCCTCGAGCATGCCGCGCTTGCGCAGCTTTTCCACCAGCGTCGTGCGGTTGAGACCGAGGAGCTTGGCGGCCTTGCTCTTCACTCCGTCGGCCCGTGCCATGGCCTGGTCCACCAGGTGGTGTTCGACCTCTTCCAGAAACTCTTTGAGGGCGATCCCCTCGGGCGGCAGGGCGGCGACCGGCTTGGTGGGAGTCGGGCCGGTGGCGCGGATCTTTTCCGGAAGGTCACCGACGTCGATCACGTCCCCGTCACCGAGGATCACCAGGCGCTCGATCAAATTCTCCAGCTCCCGCACATTCCCCGGATAGGGGTAGCGATTCAGGATCGTGCGCGCATCGTCGCTGATCTGTTTATGTGTGCCGCGCAGGGCGTTCTGCTGGTCCAGGAAGTGGTTGATGAGCAGCGGGATGTCGGAGCCGCGATCGCGCAACGGCGGAATGGTGATCGGCACGACGTTGAGGCGGTAGAACAGGTCCTCACGGAAGCGCCCCGCGGCGACCTCCTCCTCCAGGTCCTTGTTGGTCGCGGCGATGATCCGCACGTCGACGTGCAGCGTCTTGGTGCCGCCGACCCGCTCGAATTGTTGCTCCTGCAGGACCCGCAGGATCTTCACCTGCAGGTCGGGGCTCATCTCGCCGATCTCGTCGAGAAACAGGGTGCCGCCGTCGGCGACCTCGAAGCGCCCGGCGCGGGAGGTGGTGGCGCCGGTGAAGGACCCCTTGACGTGGCCGAATAGCTCGCTCTCCAGCAGGTCGTGGGGGATCGCACCACAGTTGATCGGTACCAGCGGTCGGTCGGCACGGCTGCTGTTGTAGTGGATAGCGCGCGCGAGCAGCTCCTTGCCGGTACCGCTCTCCCCCTGGATCAGGACCGTGGCACCGGAGTCCGCGACCTTGCCGATCACCCGGTAGATCTCCTCCATCGCGTCGGAGTCACCCACCAGATTGGTGAACTTGTACTTGTCGCGCACCTGCCGGCGGAGTTGCCGGTTCTCGCTCTGCAGCTTGCCGTACTCCAGGGCGCGCTGAACCTGTAGACGCAGGGCATCGCTCTTGAACGGCTTGGTGAGATAGTCGAAGGCGCCGATGCGCATCGCCTCGATCGCCGATTCCACCGTCGCGTGGCCGGTGAGGAGCATGCATATGGTACGGCCGCCGGCGCGCTGCACCTCGCGCAACAGCTGGAGGCCGTCCACCTTGGGCATCTGCAGATCGGTGATCAGGAGATCGAAGTGGCTCTCCTGTAGCCGTTCCAATGCGGCCTCGCCGTCCTCTGCCGTGACGACCTCGTACCCCTCACGGGTGAGGAGATCTTCGAGGAGGCGTCGAGGGACCATCTCATCGTCGGCGACCAGGATGCGAGCCCGCGGCATGGATCCTCCAACAAATAGGGGCGGCACGGCGACGATCAGCCTAACAACGGCCATCTGAGGGGGTCAAACGGCGTCGAGCCACCGTCGACGGCCTGTCACGCACCAACAGCGACGGACGATTCGACCGTCGGCGGGCCGTCTTCGGCCGCGCTGCACGGCGCGTGCCGCAGCCGAAGAACGGGCGTCCGCAGCTATGTCACGTGGCGGATTGCCATGCTAGAGTCAAATCCGACCGTTTGAGAGAAGATCGCTTCGCACGGTTGTCCTGACCCGTCTTGCTGCCGCCCTCCCCCCCCGCTTTCCATGGCTCCCGACGCGGCTTCCACCCCTGCCACGCCGACCTACACACTAGACGCCTTTCCCACCGCTGCCGCCTGGCTCGACCACGGCGGTGCGGTCCGTGAGGCGAACCGATTGTGGCGGCGTCTGCTGGGTGCCCAGGCGGTCGGTGAGCGCCTCGTGGAGCGCCTCCACCCCGAGGACGGCGAACGCGTCCAGCGCGGCCTCGCATTGGTGCAGGATGGAGGCCTGAGCCCCGAGTTCCGGGTGCGGGTCAGGGTGGATGGCGGCTGGGCGCCGTGTACCCTGCGGGCGCGGGCCGACGCCGGCATCGGTGGTATGGGCCTCGGGGCCGGGTGGCTGGTACACCTTCACCCGTGCGAGGGGCAGGGCGAGGCGGTGGTCTCCCTGGCGGCGGGAAACGGCGCCCTCGCGTTCGCCCACGAGGTAGCGGTCGACTTGCTGCAGGAGCTCGACCCACAGCGCCTGCTGGTGCGTGCCCTGGACGGTCTGGTCGCGGCGTTGCCGGTGCGGGCGGCATTCATACCGGTGCTGGATCGCCGGGAGAAGATGGCGGCGGTGGTGGCGGTGGCCGGGAGCGAGTTCGAGGCCCTGCGTGGCCGGCGGATCGAGGTGACCGGGGGTGTATGCGGCCGCCTGGACGAGATCGGCCGGGCGCGGTTCGTGCCGGCCAGCGATCCGCTGTTCGTCGATGATCCGCTGTTCCCCGACGGTCCGCCACCGGAGGGGTTGTTGCTGGCCCCCCTCCACTACGAGGACCGCGTCCTGGGGGGGATCTGTGCCGTGCCGCGGGCGGGACGGCCGGAGGCGGTGGACTCCCTGCTCCTGGAGAGTGTCGAGCTCCTGGCACGCCTCGTCTGTG
>JASFUG010000126.1:0-8545 GCA_050050395.1 Nitrospirota bacterium | reverse complement strand
GGACGAGCACCCGCCCCCGCTCGCCGAGAGTCGCCTCGGCGTCCGCGATGGCGGCGGTAACCTCCGGCAGATCCGTCAGTGGAGGCTTGCTCTGCACCCGGAGGTTGCGCAGGACCTGCGGGTAATCCGTCATCACCGCGGAGAGCTCCGAGAGTGGCTTGCCGGTGGTACGGCAGATGTCGAGTATGCGGAGCGCGGTCAGGACCCCGTCACCGGTCGTGTTCCAGTCACGGAAGATGACGTGGCCCGACTGCTCACCGCCGAGGTTTAGATCGTCGTGCAACATCTCCTCCATGACGTACCGGTCTCCGACCTGCACGCGGCGCAGGGCGATACCGTGATCACGCAGGCAGACCTCTAGCCCCAGGTTGCTCATCACCGTCGCGACCACCGTGTCCTGACGCAGCTCGCCGCGCTGCTTCATGGCGATCGCCGCGATGGCCATGAGGTGATCGCCGTCCACGACTTCGCCATTCTCGTCTGCCATGATCAGGCGGTCTCCGTCACCGTCGAAGGCTACACCGAAGTCCGCGCGGTAGGCTCGTACCGCCTCGCGCATGCCCTCGGGATGGGTGGAGCCACAGGCATCGTTGATGTTGGTGCCATCCGGGGAGTCATTGATGACGATGGTCTCGGCGCCCAGCTCGGCGAACACCAGCGGTGCGACCTTGTAAGTGGCGCCATGGGCGCAGTCGATCACCATGCGTACCTGCTCCAGGTCGTGCTGGGCAGAAAAGGCGGTCTTGAGATAGGAGACGTATCTGCCAACTGCATCATTGACACGAAAGGCCGACCCGATCTCCTCGGCGGTTGGACGAATGTTGTCGATCTCGCCGCTCGCGACTAGGTCCTCGATCGCTGCTTCGATCCCGTCCGGAAGCTTGTGGCCGGTCGAGTCAAAGAACTTGATCCCGTTGTCCATGTACGGGTTGTGTGACGCGGAGATGACGATACCCGCATCTGCTCGCAGGCCCCGGGTGATGAACGCGATGCCGGGCGTTGGCAATGGGCCGACGAATGTCACGTCCACACCCATCGAGCAGATCCCCGACGCGAGGGCGAACTCGATGAGATAGCCGGAAAGGCGTGTATCTTTGCCGATGACCATCCGGTGCCGCCTTTCGCCACCCTTCTTGAAGATGTGGGCGGCGGCGCGCCCAAGGCGCATGGCGGTCTCGCCGTCCATGGGCCAGACGTTGGCGACGCCACGCACGCCATCGGTACCGAACAGCTTGTTCCCCATCCTAGTTCTCCCGCTGCACGTGGACGGTCACCTCCACCGCGGAGTCGCCCACCTGCACCCCTGGTTGTGGCGTGACTACTCGTGCGGTGATCGTGGTGGCCTCCGTCAGTCCGCGCAAGGATATCGGCTCGGTCACCAGCTCCGACAGCCCGCTGATTCGCTCTTCCACGCCCGTTACCTCGATCTCGGTCGGATTTACGACGACATCTCGCAGGTGGAACCCTGGCGGCGGCTGGTCGACGAGCGTAGCCCGCACTGGCACGCGGCGGTGCGCGGCGGGAGCCGGTGCCAATGACACGGTCACCGCTACCCGGTCTGGCTGTGCGGTCACGCCGCCTTCCGGCAGGAGTAGCCGTGCGCCGCCGATCGTGTGCTCGCCAACGGTCTCCGGATAGCTCAACACTGCGGTGGGAATGCCTTGAAGCTCACGAAGTTGTCGCGACGGCCCCCGCAGGGTCACTTCTTCGGGATCGGCGGCAACGCCTCTCACCTGTAACCCGCCCTTCGGCGCGCCGGAGAAGGCAGGTCGTACCGGGACGCGGCGCTGGACGACCTTGTCCTCGATCGGGACGATCACCGTGATCTTGCCCGCAGTGCCGGTCCGTTCCACATCGCGGGGCAGCTTGAGCGTGGCCTGTTGCATCGAGAGTTTCTCGAGGTCGCTGATCGACACCGGCGTGGTGGGGATCGTTTCGAGATTGACCACCTTTCGGTACGGGCCGGTCACTCGCACTGTGGCGGGAATGACCTGCACGTCGCCCACTTGATAGTCGCGATGCGGGTTGCCTTTGAGCGTCGCCGTGACCGGGACGGTTCGCTCCAGCTCCTTCTCCTTGATGGAAACCTTCACCGAGACGCGATCGGTGTCCGAGAACCGCACCTCTTCTTCCGGACTCTCCAGCCGTACGGTGCGGCTGAACGACTTTTCCTGACCGGCGACGCTGATCAGCGTCGTCAGGGCCTGTATCCGCTCCACTGCCGGCTCCGGACCAGTGACTGCCACCGCATCTGGATCAACTTTCAGATCGGTGACCTTGAACGGAGCATCCACCTCGCCCTCCAGAGTCGGACGCACCGGTATTGTTCGGGTGATGATGCGTGGGATGACAATAACCTGTGCGCGGATCGGTTGATCCGGCCACGAGACCAGGCGGCGCTGAAAGTCGACACTCGCCGTGATTGTCGCGTCACCCGTCAGTCCCGCCACGGAAATCGGCGTCGTGGGGATCTCGGTTATCTTGTTGAGGAGGGTCTCCGGGCCGGTGAGGAGCAGGGACGGCGGACTGAGGACGACCTGCTTCACTTCGTAACCGTGGGCCGGACGGTTCGTGGTGACCGGGTGCAGTGGGATCTCCTTGTCCACCAGCGCATCGAGCTGCATCTTGATCGTGGCAGGGACGATGCGGGAGATCGTCACGCCGGGTGGGGCCTGAATGGCTTCGCGGGGAATGGGGACATCCACCTCGCCACGACCGTATGGTGCTAGGTCGAGGCTAGCGATGAAGGCATCGTCCGCGAGGCGATTAAGTATCCCGCGGGGTCCCGACACCCGGACCTCGACGAACTGATCCCCTTCATTGACCACGACCAGACCCTCGGGCACACGGCTGATGACCACCGGTGCCGTGTAGCTCCGCTCGGAGTGCTCCTCGCCCATGACGAACAGCCATATCAGACAGGCAAGGCACAACGACAAGACCTTCAGGGGAAGGTTTTGTAGGAGCAACTTCACGGGGTCTCGGCGCGCGACCGCCACGGTAGCCAACGGCGGTGGGGCGCTGCCGACGGCATGAGCAGGTCAGTGAGGCGGGCGTGGAGACGTGCAGGGTCGAGGTTGCGTAGCACGCGGCCCTCGACGGCCAACCCGAGAGCTCCGGTCTCCTCCGATACCACGATAACCACGGCGTCGCTCTCCGCGGTGAGACCGATCGCCGCGCGGTGACGCGTGCCTAGCTCTTGGGCGATGTCCGCGCTGAGCTTGATGGGCAGGAAACATCCGGCGGCGACGACCTCGCCTTCACGCACCAGCACCGCACCATCGTGGATGGGCGAGCCGTGGGTAAAGATCGCCTTGAGTAGCTCCTTACTCAGCGTGGCATTCAGGGGCGTGCCGATTTCGATCAGGTCGCCCAGAGGGGTGCTGCGTTCGATTGCGATCAACGCACCAATACGTTGGTCCGCTAGGGTCGCCGCCGCGGTGACCAGGGCGTCGAGCGAGCGTTCCCACCCCTTGGCTCGTGACCCCGAGAGAATGGGGCCCTGGCCGACGTTGGCAAGAGCGCGGCGGATCTCGGGCTGGAAGATGATGACGATCGCCAGCAATAAGTAGGTCCAGACGTGGGATAGCAGCCAGTTAATGGCATAGAGCTGACCCCACGCCGATAGGTAGGCGACGCTGGCGATCAGCAGCACCCCGAACACCATGTTCATGGCCCGGGTGCCGGACAGGAGCAGCAGCACCCGGTAGATGACGAAGGCGACAATACCGATGTCGATCAAGTCCTGAGGAATCCTCAGGCTGGAGAAGAGACGCAGTGCTTGATCGAACGGTCCCATGAGCACCTAGTTACCCGACAAGGCTCCCTTTGCCAGAAGACTCCCCCGCTCTCTCCTGGATCGGCAGAGAGTACCGCAAGGTTGTGGGAAACCCACGGCGAGGCATCCTAGCGTGTATATTTCCGGCATCTCACATGCCTGATTTCAGGCGCAGCAACCGGTGCCCTGGAGAATGTGCCTAATTCGTTAGTTTTTGAGCTATTTTCAATACCTTCGCGGTGGCGTCAACATCATGTACGCGCAGCACCGCTACCCGTTGCAGAGCACACCACAGGGCGATGGCCAGGCTTCCCTCGAGCCTCTCCGTCACGGGCAATGGTTCGGCTAGTGCCGGTCCGTCTCGATTCTGCGCTAGGGCCGCCCCAAGGAACGACTTGCGCGATGCTCCGATCAGTAGTGGGAGGCCAAGGGCGTGGAGGGCGTTGAGATCGCGTAGCAACGTCCAATTGTGGTCTGCGGTCTTGCCAAACCCGAGGCCCGGGTCGATTAGCAGCCGATCTCGCCCGATTCCGGCCGCCTCAGCCCTGGACACGGATGCGGCGAGTGCCGAGACTACCGCTCGGACCACGTCGCCGTAGTTTGCGCATTGTTGCATGGTCCGTGGTGGTGCCGGAGTGTGCATGAGACACAGGGCCGCACCACTCGCCGCGACGGTGTTGCCCATCATCGGATCGAAGGAGAGGCCCGAGATGTCATTGATCATCGACGCGCCTTCTGCAATGGCCGGCCGCGCGACCGCGGCCTTGTAGGTGTCGACGGAGATCGGGATCGTCAAGCGCCGCCGGAGCTCGCGGAGCACCGGCAACAGGCGCGCTAACTCCTCTTCGGCAGCGACCGGCCTCGCGCCGGGTCTGGTCGACTCCGCACCCAGATCGAGGAGGTCAGCGCCTTCATCCGCCAGTCGCATGCCGTGGTCAATCGCGGCCTGCGGCGTGAGATAGAGGCCACCGTCCGCGAACGAGTCAGGGGTGACATTGACGATTCCCATCAGCAGCGGAAGGCCGCCGACAGGGAGGGCGTGGTCGCCCGCGACCAGCCTGCGTGAATTACGATCCCCCGCCAAGTCCACCGCGGTTCATCCCGCCCTGGTTCGTGCAACTCACCGGCGTCTCCCGCCAGAGGCGAAGGCGGGGGAGCGCCGTGGAACGGGCCCATGGTCAGCCGCGCACTAGACCGGCAGCGGCGCCAACTCCCGTCCCTCGACAATCGCAGCAATCTCGGCGCCCGTCAGTGTCTCCCGCTCTAGGAGGCTTTCGGAGAGGCGTTTGAGGGTCTCGAAGTTTTCCTGCAGCAACCGCTTCGCCGTCTCGTAGCCATGCACCACCAGGCGCTTGACCTCGGCATCAATCCGCTCGGCCGTGCTCTCCGAGTAGTCGCGATGCTGGCTAATTTCGCGGCCAAGGAAGATCTGCTCCTCCTTCTTGCCGAATGCGAGGGGCCCTAGGGTTTCGCTCATCCCCCAGTCACACACCATCCGGCGTGCCAACTCGGTGGCGCGCTCGATGTCGTTACTGGCGCCGGTAGTGATGTGGCCGAATTGCAGCTCTTCCGCCGACCGCCCGCCCATAAGGATGGCGATGGTGGAACGCATCTCCTCCGCCGTACGGGTGTAGCGGTCCTCGTCAGGAAGCTGTTGGGTAACTCCCAGTGCACGACCGCGTGGGATGATGGTCATCTTGTGCACCCTGTCGCTCCCAGGCAACAGCGTAGCGACCAGGGCGTGGCCGGCTTCGTGGTAGGCGGTGTTGACGCGTTCGTCGTCGGTCATGACCGCGGACTTGCGCTCCGGCCCCATCATCACTTTGTCCTTCGCCTCCTCCAGATCGGCGTTGCCGACCTCTTTGCGGTTCCGGCGTGCCGCCAGCAGTGCCGCTTCGTTGAGGAGGTTGGCCAAGTCGGCGCCGGTGAAGCCAGGCGTGCCGCGTGCAATCGCCTTCAGGTCAATGTCGGTCGCGAGCGGGATTTTACGGCTATGAATCTCCAGGATCTTCTGCCGGCCGACGATGTCTGGGTTCGGCACCACCACCTGCCGGTCGAAACGACCGGGACGCAACAGCGCCGGGTCGAGGACATCGGGCCGGTTAGTGGCGGCGATAAGGATCACCCCTTCGTCAGTCTCGAAGCCGTCCATCTCCACCAGCAACTGATTGAGTGTTTGCTCACGCTCGTCGTGGCCACCACCGAGGCCCGCGCCTCGATGGCGTCCGACGGCATCGATCTCATCGATAAAAATGATACACGGCGCGTGCTTTTTGCCCTGCTCGAAAAGGTCGCGTACGCGCGACGCGCCGACGCCCACGAACATCTCGACGAAGTCGGAACCGGAAATGGAGAAGAACGGCACCCCCGCCTCGCCGGCGATCGCCTTGGCAAGCAGGGTCTTGCCCGTGCCGGGCGAGCCCATCAGCAGCACACCGCGCGGAATGCGGCCACCAAGATTCTGGAACTTCTTGGGATCCTTGAGAAACTCGACGATCTCCTCGAGCTCTACCTTGGCTTCGGGAATTCCGGCGACGTCGTCGAATGTCACCTTCTGGGTCGAGTCGCTCTGCAATTTGGCGCGGCTTTTCCCGAAAGATAGGGCGCGGTTGCCCCCGCCTTGCATCTGGCGCATGAAGAAGATCCAGACGCCGAATAGCAGAATGAACGGCGCCCACGAGAGGAGCACCTGGAGATAGAGCGGTGTGGTCTTCGGCGGTCTTGCGGCGATGCTCACGCCCTCACGGCGAAGGTCTTCCACGAGGCCAGGGTAATCCGCGGCATAGGTGTGGAACGGAGTGCCGTCCTTCAGCCTGCCGGAAATCTCACGATCCTGGATGACGACTTCGCTTATGTCGCCTTCGGATACCCGGGAAAGGAACTCACTGAAGACCATCTCGTTTGACGGCTTGCTGGGCCCCTCAAATAGGTTGAAGAGAAGCACCATGATCACGCCGATCACGAGCCACAACGACAGATTCTTATAGAAGGCGTTCAACGAGGATTTCTCCACCACGACCGGCCACGCCGACGGTACCGCGCTTGACGAGGGCTGACCTCAGCCACTTGATCGATGGAACCTGCTGTCTCCAATAGCAACATGGGAACGAAATCGACTCTTGTCGAGATCGCCCACCTTACGAGTTTTTTTCAAGCTAACACGGCCTCCGGCAACGGACAACGTAACCAAGGATGCAACGATTCTAATCGTTTTGCTGGTCAAGTCTCGCTGCGACCGGGGCGAGAGCGGTGAGGTCCGGCGTTGTTGTGACCACGTCGGATGGCGCGTTTGGCGCGAGGGTGGCCCATCATCGGAGGATACTCGGGGTAGCGTCCCCGGAAGTGTGTAAATAGCGACGGCACCCGTAGGGGTGTCATCGTGTTCTCCGACAATCATGAACCCTGGGGGTAGGCGCCCCCAAGCGAGGAGAACACGATGACGGAGACGAGCGTGGCACTGGGCGAAGTGTTGGACAAGTTGTTGGGGATCGAGGGGCCGAGCTGGCTGCGGGAGGGTGTGCGGTGGTTGGCGGGCCAGCTGATGGAGGTGGAGGTCGCGGCCTTGGCCGGAGCGAGTCGTCATGAGCGACACGCGGAGCGGGAGGACTACCGCAATGGGTATCGGAGCCGCCGCTGGGACACCTCGGTGGGGAGTTTGGAGCTGGCGATTCCGCGGCTGCGTGAGGGGAGCTATCAGCCGAGCTTCTTGGAGCCTCGTCGCCGTGCGGACCGGGCGCTGATTGCGGTGATCCAGGAGGCCTACGTGAACGGCGTGAGCACGCGCAAAGTGGAGCGGTTGGTGACGCAGCTCGGGATCACGTCCCTGTCCAAAAGCCAGGTCTCGCGGCTGTGTGAAGAGCTCGATGCCGTGGTCGAAGGGTTCCGTCACCGGCCGCTGACGGGGGCGTACCCTTACCTGTGGGTGGATGCGAAGTATCCGAAGGTGCGTGTGAACGGCCAGGTGGTGTCGGCGGCGGTCCTGGTGGCCTACGGGGTGAACGAGACGGGGTACCGGGAGGTGCTCGGGCTGGAAGTGGCCTTGCAGGAGGATGGGGCGACCTGGGCGGCGTTCTTGCGGTCCTTGCGAGAACGCGGGCTTTCCGGGACGCGCCTGGTGATCAGCGATGCGCACCTGGGGCTGAAGGAGGCCCTCCCCAAGGTCTTCCCGGGGGTGGTGTGGCAGCGCTGCAAGGTCCACTTCGTGCGCAACCTCCTCTCGCACGTGAAGGTGGAGGACCGACCGCCGCTACGGGCGGCGTTGCAGGTGATCTTCTCACAAGCGAGTCGCTCGGCCGCCTTGCGTCAGCTCCGGACCACGGTGGAGACGCTGCGCGCGGCTTACCCGAAGGCCGCTGAGCTCCTGGAGGACGCCGCCGAAGAGATCCTGGCCTACAAGGGCTTCCCGGAGGATCACTGGGCCAAGATTGCCTCCACGAATCCCCTGGAGCGGCTCAACAAGGAGATCGGGCGGCGCACCGACGTCGTGGGCATCTTCCCCAACGAGGCCGCGGTGGTCCGCCTGGTCGGCGCTGTCCTGGCCGAGCAGCACGACGAATGGCAGGTGGGCAAACGCTACCTGAGCTTGGAGTCCATGGCCCGGCTCCGTCCCGCGGCTGTGCCCGCCCTGGAAGACAAGGAGGCCGCCTGAACAACCCGCCCCCCCTCCTCCCTCCAGCCCCTACGGGGCCTCCGGGAGGAGGGGGGGACTTCAACCCAACCTCGGAGAACAAATTACACACTTGATGGGACACCACTATACTCGGGAAG
>JASFUG010000125.1:0-8563 GCA_050050395.1 Nitrospirota bacterium | reverse complement strand
CATTGAGGCGACGTTCGACGAAATGGCGGCCGTCATCTCGGACCGCGAGGCCCAACTGTCCGAGACCGCCAACCGCCTACAGGCGATCTCCGCGACGGCCCTCGATGCTCAGATTACCATCGATCAACACGGGCGGCTCCTCTCGATCAACCCAGCGGCGGAGAGGATGCTCGGCTACACCGCAGCGGAGTTGGAAGGGAGGAACGTCAAGATTCTCCTACCGTCTCCGTTCCGGGAGCAGCACGACGGCCTGCTTGCAACCTATCTGCGCACTGGCAACCGGCGCATGATCGGCCGCACCGTCGAAGTCTGCGCGGTACGGGCGGACGGCAAGGAGTTTCCTTGCGAGCTGGCGATCTCGGAGGTATCGCTGGCCAACGGTGAGCGCCTCTTCCATAGCAGTCTGCGCGACCTGACCGAGCGCAAACGAAGCGAGGAGAGGATGCGGCGCCTGGTTCGTGGCGTCGAGGCGGTGGCCGAGGTCATCGTCATGACCGATCCCGCCGGTCGGATCTTCTACGTCAACCCGGCATTCACCGCCATCACCGGGTACCAACCGGCGGAGGCGATCGGTCACACGCCGCGGCTGCTCAAGAGCGGCAAGCAACCCGACAGTCTCTACAAGGAGCTGTGGAACACCATCCTGCGCGGTGAGGTGTGGACGGGTGAGGTCACCAACCGCCGCAAGGACGGCACCCTCTACGACGCGTCGATCACCATCGCCCCGGTCCTCGACAATGACGGAAAGCGTGATGGGTTTGTCGCGGTCCAGGCCGACATCACCGAACGCAAGCGAACCGAGGAGGCCTTGAAGCGGTTGACGGAGATGCTGATGGAGCAGACGAACGAGCTGAAGCGCTCCAATGAAGAGCTCCAGCAGTTCGCCTACATCGCCTCCCACGATCTCCAGGAGCCGGTACGCATGGTGAGCAACTTCACCGAGCTCCTGGGACGACGCTACGGCGACCGGCTCGATGATGCCGGCCGCGAGTTCATCGGCTTTGCGATCGACGGTGCACGGCGGATGCAGCGACTCATCCAGGACCTATTGAAGTACTCCCGGGTCGGCACCCACGGGCAAGAACCGTCACCGGTCGCGGCAGAAGAGGTGCTGGTAGGTGTCCTCGCCAACCTCAGGATGACCGTCGAGGAGACCGGGGCCGTGATCACCCACGACCCCCTACCGGAGCTCGTGGCGGACGAGGGTCAGATCGCCCAGCTCCTGCAGAACCTGATTGCCAACGCCATGAAGTTCCACGGGCCATCCCCTCCGCGAATCCACCTGACCGTGGAGGCTCGCGACGAGCACTGGCTGTTCGCCGTACGGGACAACGGCATCGGCATCGATCCCGACCAGTCTGGTCGGCTCTTCCAGATCTTCCAACGCCTCCATACCCGTGACGAGTACCCCGGCAGCGGGATCGGACTGGCGGTATGCAAGCGCATCGTTCAGCGCCATGGAGGGCAGATCTGGGTCGAGTCGGAACCCGGTGAGGGATCCACGTTCTTCTTCACCTTGCCGGTGGCGGGGCCGCCGGACATTTCCGAGGGGGTGGTTGCCGGCGCGGATGCTGCCACCTCCGCTGTCGGCGACGTTGAGAGCTGATATGAGCCGGGAAGCAAAACGCGTCTCGACGACGCCGGTGCTCGCGGTGACGATCTCCCTCGTGACGGTGACCGCGGCGCTGCTGCTACTGGCAACCAAGGGCTCCATTCTCGCCGGTTGGCGATGGCCCAACGAGCCGCTCCATGCACTCGTCGAGGGCGTGGGCGCGTTCATCGCGCTGTGTCTGGCAGCCCTGCTCCTGCATCTTGACTCGCGCGGCCAAGCCGCGCAGCACCATCGCCCTATCGCCGGCGCTTTCATCGCCATGGGCCTGCTCGATGTGGCCCACGCGGCGACCGCTGTCGGGAATGCCTTTGTGTGGTTCCACTCCATCGCCACCCTGGCGGGAGGCGCCCTCTTCTCCCTTGTCTGGCTGCCCCGCCGCCACGTGACGTGGCTGGGCGTGTGGACGATCACCATCGTCTGTGCCGGCTTGGTCGTCGGTTCCGTGCTAGGCGGCGACCGCTTGCCCGCGATGATTCAGGGCGGCGAGTTCACCACCGCGGCGCGGGCGCTCAACATCGTGGGTGGGGTGCTGTTTCTCTCCGCAGGTGCGCGACTCCTCCTCGGTTACTGGACGACACGGGATCACGACGACCTCCTCTTCACCCTTCTCTGCGGGCTGTTGGGCGGCGCTGGGGCGCTGTTCGAGCTGTCCCAGCTGTGGGACCTCACCTGGTGGACCTGGCACCTCTTGCGGCTGTTCGCTTACGGCATCGGACTGTCGTTCATGGTGCTCCACGTCCGCCGGGAAGAGACCAAGCTACGCCGCAGCAACGCGGCCCTGGGGCGAGCACGGCGCGTCCTGGAACAGACGGTGGCGGACCTCGAGAGGTCGAATCGCGAGCTTGAGCAGTTCGCCTATGTCGCCTCCCACGACCTGCAGGAGCCGCTGCGCATGGTGGGCAGCTTCACCCAGCTTCTCGATCAGAGGTATGGCGACCGGCTGGACGACGACGGTCGTGAGTTCATCACCTACGCAGTCGAGGGAGCACACCGGATGCAGGAGCTGATCCAGTCCCTGCTCGTGTACTCGCGAGTGGGAAGCCGCGGCCCCGAGTTCGCCCAGACCGATTGCCAGGCGGTGCTGGACCGAGTGCTCTCCGACCAACGCGCGATCATCGAGGGAAGCGACGCCATGATCACCGTGACTCCACTTCCTACCCTTCCGGCCGATGCGGTACAGGTCGGCCACCTGTTCCAACACCTGATCCTCAATGCGATCAAGTTTCGCGGCGACCAGCCGCTCGCCATCGATATTACTGCCGAGGAGCAAGACGGCGTCTGGCACATCGCCGTACGGGACAACGGCATCGGCATCGATCCGCAATATGCCGAACGAATCTTTACCCTCTTCCAGCGCCTCCATCCCCGCGATCGCTATCCGGGCACCGGCATCGGCCTGGCTGTCTGCAAGAAGATCGTGCACCAGCACGGAGGACACATCTGGGTGGAGTCGCAGCCCCATCGTGGCGCCACGTTTCACTTCACCTTGCCCGGCTATCGAGAACCGGTATCTGACGACGGCAGTGGCAGTCTTACCCTTGCGATGGTGATCCGAAATGGGAAAGCCCTGGGGCGACGGTAACGTCGCACAAATCTCCGTGGACTCCGTTGAAAACCCTTTTCCGCCGATGGTCGGGACGTGTCCTTGCACGAGGACGGAGGTGGTGGAGCGCGCAGGCAAGCGCATCACGATCCTGCTGGTCGAAGACAATCCCGGAGACATACGGCTCACGCGGGAGGCGTTCGCCCAGACACGGACGCCCATCGAGCTGCATGTGGCCACCGACGGTGTGGAGGCCCTCGACTTCCTGCACGGGTTCGAGCCATTTCAAGGTGTTCCGCGACCCGATCTCATCCTTCTCGACCTCAATCTCCCACGCAAGAACGGCCGCGAGGTGCTCGCGGAGATCAAGAACGACCGTGCCCTACGCCGCATCCCTGTGATCGTCCTCACGACCTCGACCGCGGAGGAAGACATCCTGGCAACGTACGACCTGCACGCCAACAGCTACATCACCAAGCCGGTCGATCTGGGGCAGTTCGACGAGATCGTCCAGACCATCGAGCGTTTCTGGCTAGCCATCGTCAGGCTACCCTCGATATGAGCTAGCGACAGATCTGACCGGAGGTCTATTAGCCATTTGTTGCTCATCCGAGGCGCTCTTCCGCCGAAATGGAGGAGCATGGGCGATGGCAGCGCTAATGTCCTCCTGGTCGAGGACAATCCAGGCGACGTGGTGCTCCTCCGGGCCTTGCTGGAAGAGGCCGATGACCACGCCTTCACCATCATTCACGAAAGCTCCCTAGCACGGGGGCTGTGCCGGCTGGCCGAAGGCGACATCGATGTCGTATTACAGGACCTCTCGCTGCCGGACGGTACGGGGTTGGAGATCGTCAGGAAGTTGCGGCGCCATGGAGCGAAGGTCCCGATCGTGGTGTTGACCGGTCTCGACGACCAGGACATCGCCCTGCAGGCGGTACAGGAAGGCGCTCAGGACTATCTGGTCAAGGGAAGCGTCGACGGTCACGGGCTGGCGCGTTGTATCCGCTACGCCATCGAACGCGAGCGCCTGCGCGCCGACCTTGAGGAGGCGCGCGACCAGGCACTGGCCGCAGCGCGGCTGAAATCGGAGTTTCTGGCCAACGTCTCCCACGAGCTCCGCACGCCGCTCACCGCCATCCTGGGCTTCTCCTCGCTGATGCGGCGGAACCACGAAGGGAGATGTGATCCCCGCGACCTGAGCCACCTCGACCGTATCCACAAGAACGGCCAGCACCTGCTGGCAATGATCAACGACCTGCTGGACCTGACAAAGATCGAAATGGGCAACGTGTCGATCACGATGGCACAAATGAGCCCCGCGGCGGCCCTGGATCAGGCGGTCGAGACCCTCATGCCGCTTGCCAAGGAACGCGACATCGAGCTGGCCGCGATCGCCTCGGGCGACCTACCTACCCTCTGGAGCGATCCCACTCGAGTCCATCAGATCCTCCTCAACCTCGGTGGCAACGCCATCAAGTTCACACCCCAGGGTCGCGTGACTCTGGAGGCCGCGTGCACGCACGATGCGGTGACGTTCGCGGTCCGTGACACGGGCATCGGGATCGCACAGGAGGCCTTGGAGCTCATCTTCGACGAATTCCGCCAGGCCGACGGCTCTATCACTCGACAGTACGGCGGCACCGGTCTCGGCCTTTCGGTCTCACGACACCTTGCCCGACTTCTCGGTGGCGACATCGGTGTCCTCAGCCAACCGGGCGAGGGCTCGACCTTCACCCTGCGACTCCCGATCGTCGCCCCCGAGACCCTGACGACCCAATCTGGCGATGCGCCGCGGAAGGAGGTGCCGGCGTGACCCCCACCCAGCCCCACGTCTTGTTGGTGGACGACCGGGAAGAGAACCGAGAACTGCTCGAGGCGATCCTTGAGCAGGAGGGGATGCGCGTGACGTCGGCGACCCATGGAGAGGAGGGTCTGCGCCTCGCGATGATGGACCCTCCGGACACCATCCTGCTGGACGTGGCGATGCCCGGTATCGACGGCTTCGAGGTGTGTCGGCGCCTGCAAGAACGGCCAGAAACCGCGTTCGTACCCATTCTCTTTGTCACCGCCCAGGTGCTCGACAAGGAAAGCGTCTGCAAGGGACTCGCCCAGGGGGCCATCGACTACATCACCAAACCGTTCGATCCCGACGAGCTCGCTGCCCGGGTACGGAATGCGCTCCGCCTGAAGGAACAGAATGACCGGCTGCGGCTGATGGCCCTGACCGACCCTCTTACCGGTCTCGGCAATCGACACATCATCAATGGTCGGCTCAAGAGTAGCCTGGCGCGCTGGCACCGCCGCGGCGAGCCATTCGGCTTGATGATTGTCGACGTCGACCATTTCAAGACCGTCAACGATACCTACGGCCACGAGGCGGGGGATCTCGTGTTGCAGAGACTTGCCGGCCTGTTTCAAGAGATGGCACGTGCCGAGGACGCGGTAGGCCGTCTCGGAGGCGAGGAGTTCGTGATCCTTGTCGACCATGCCCACGGCCTGGAGGCGGTGCAGGCGGCGGAACGCCTACGCCGACGTGTCTCTCACCTCACGGTCCCACTCGACGGGAACGTTGGCATCACGGTCACCGTCTCCGTCGGCGTCGTCAGCAGCGACGACCTGCACGCCGACGACACGGAAAAGAGCGCCCTGCATCACGCGGATGACGCCCTCTACGTCGCCAAGAAGACCGGCCGCAACCGCGTCGTGTACTTTCCGGACCTACCGCCGTCGCAGTTGACGGCACCGGCGAAGGACTTCCGGCCAGCGGACGCGGCGGTGCCGACGCGCTAATTGCCGAGGTTACATTTCCTCCAGCCGGCCGAGGTGAAGCCGTAATCGGCGGCGGGCCGTGGCCGCGAATTCGGGATTGTGGGTCACATAAACCAGCGTGGTGCCGAGCTCCTCATTGAGGGACAACAGCAGATCATGGACCGCCACCGCGGTCGCCTCGTCCAGGTTTCCGGTGGGCTCATCGGTGAGCAGGATACCCGGACGACATGCCAGCGCACGGGCAATGGCCACGCGCTGCTGCTCGCCACCCGACAGCTCTCCGGGGCGATGCTCGGTACGGTCCGCGAGCCCGACTCGACGAAAGAGCTCGAGCGCGCGGGCGTGGGCGACGGCCCGGTCCTCGCCTCCGATGAGTTGCGGCAGCACGACGTTTTCCACCGCCGTGAAGTCGGCCAGGAGGTGATGGAACTGGAAGACGAAGCCGATCTCCCGGTTACGGAGCGTTGCACGCCGGCCGTCGCTCAACCCATAGAGGTCCTCGGAGCCGAGCCACACCCGACCACTGGAAGGGCGTTCTAACCCCCCAAGGCAGTGCAGCAAGGTGCTTTTACCCACTCCGGACACACCGACGATGGAGACGCACTCACCGGCCTCGATCGAAACATCCACGCCGCTCAGCACCGTTAAGGGAGTGCCGTCCCGGTCGAAGCTCTTCGACAGATCCTGAGCGCGCAGCGAGGCCAAAGCGGTCACACTTCTACGCGGCACCTTACGGGGTGTCAATCAAACCGTCGCGCATCGCGGACACCGTCGCCCGCGGCGATCGAGCCACACTCCAGACATGCCCGACCGTGTCATTCCGCCGAGCGGTCCGCATACGGCCACGCCCACCGGTGGCCGTCAGCCGCTTGACTGATCCCCCGCCTGCGCCGATCATCGCGTCTGGACCATGAGACAAAAGTCGTTGAAATATAAAGAGCGAATGGGTGTCGAGACGCGCCAGCAGGAGATTCTCAAGGCGATCGTCCAGGACTACATCGCCACGGCCCTCCCAGTGGGCTCCCGGGCCATCGTCCGACGCCATGCTCTGCAGATGAGCCCCGCGACGGTCCGCAATGTGATGGCGGACCTATCGGAGCTCGGCCTCATCACCCAGCCCCACGCCTCCGCGGGCCGCGTTCCCACGGACCTCGGGTATCGATTCTACGTCGACTGTCTGCTCACCAACCACGAGCTCACGCCCGAGGAGCGGGAGCTCCTCGGCGGCCACACTCCGGAGGCGAGCCTGACGGCGTTGCTGACCGGCTCGTCACGGGTCCTGTCGGGTCTCACCCAGCACATCGGCATGGTCACCGCCCCCTTCCTCGGGGACCCGGTCTTGAAGTACATCGAGTTCGTGCCTCTTGGAGGGCGGCGAGTCCTTGCCATGTTGGTAAGCCGTTCCAATGATGTTCAAAACCGAGTCTTCCGGCTCGACCGCGACCTTCCCGAGGCGGAGCTGCAGAAGGTCTCCCGCTACCTCAATGACAAGCTGCAAGGGCTCACATTGCAGCAGATCCACGAGCATGCCTCCCGTGAGCTTCGTTCCACCCAGGACATCTATTACCAGCTCCTCATGGAGGCCGTGCGCCAGGATGACCTCTCCTCCCAGGACGCCGCCAAGCTCCTCTTCGTCGAAGGCAGTAGCTCGATGCTCGAGCTCCCGGAGTTCGAGAACATCGAGCGTGCCAGAGAGCTGCTCCGCACCCTGGAGGAGCGACGCACGCTTCTCGAGGTACTCGATGAGGTCAAGGACGCGGAAGGAGTGCAGGTCTTCATCGGCGCCGAGACCGAGCTCGGTGGAAGACTTGATTGCAGCGTCGTCGCGGTCAACTACGGCGTCGAGGGGCGCGTCCTCGGCGCCATCGGTGTGATCGGCCCGAGACGCATGGACTACTCACGGGTCATTCCCTTGGTGCAATACACTTCTCAAGTGGTGGAAAGGAAACTACGCGCCGTATGACTGCCAAACGCCACCCAGCGAAATCGCACGACCCCGGCACCCAGGACCGCCCTGCCGACGAGCGGCCTGTGAAGTCCGACGTTCCCAGCGATGAGGTCGAACGGGTCCCGGTGATCGATCTCGACGCAGAAATCGCGGCGCAAGAGAGCGCCACCACGCCGGAGCCGGAGTCGAACGAGGCGCAGGCGATGTCCGAACGCCAGACCCAGGAATACTACGACCGACTGCTACGTCTCACGGCGGAATTCGACAACTACAAGAAGCGCATGGCCCGAGAGAAGGCCGACTTCATGCGTTACGCCAACGAGAACCTGATCAAGGACTTGTTGGAATCGGTAGACAACCTCGAGCGTGCCTTGTCCCACGAGGCGGAGGAAGGCACGGAGGGCCTCGCCGAAGGCGTCCGCATGACCCTCAAGATGCTCCTGGAGACCCTGGCCCGGCACGGAGTCAAGCCGGTGGAGGCGGTAGGCAAGCCGTTCGACCCCAATTTCCACGAGGCAGTGAGCAACGCCGCGGCCGAGGACGTGGAAAACAATCACGTGGTCGAGGAGTACCAGCGCGGCTACGTCCTCCACGACCGGCTGATCCGGCCCGCCATGGTACAGGTTTGCAGAAAATAGGCTGGCGTCGGCCGGGACTGCGGCGGGAGGCCCCCCTAGCGCCCCGGTCAGAC
>JASFUG010000124.1:0-8587 GCA_050050395.1 Nitrospirota bacterium | reverse complement strand
CGAAACGTTGAGCTCCTCGAGTACGTTGACGCACGCCTTCTTGATGATCTTGGCCCGCGGGTCGAAGTTCTTGTACACGCGGTGGCCGAAGCCCATCAGCCGCACACCTTCCTCGCGCCGCTTGACCCGTTCCAGGAACTGCTTGCCGGTCTCGCCGCCGTCGGCAATGCGCTGCAGCATTTCCACCACGGCCTGGTTGGCGCCGCCGTGCAGGGGGCCCCACAGGGCAGAGATCCCGGCCGAGATGCAGGCGAAGAGGTTGGCCATCGACGAGCCCACCAGCCGCACGGTGGACGTCGAACAGTTCTGCTCGTGGTCAGCATGCAGTATCCACAACACGTCCAGTGCCTTCGCCACCACCGGGTTGACCTCGTACTCCTCGCACGGTGTTCCGAACATCATCCGCAGATAGCCGCTGGCGTAGTCCAGGTGGTTCTTCGGATAGAGCCGCGGCTGGCCGATCGAGGTCTTGTAGGAGTACGCCGCGATGGTTGGCATCTTGGCCAGCAGCCGGTGGATCGAGACCCTCACGTGCTCCGGATCGCGCGGCTCGAGTGAGTCCTGGTAGAAGGTGGACAGGGCGCCGATCACCGCCGCGCACACCGCCATGGGATGGGCGTCCTTGGGCAGGGCTTCGTAGAAGCGCCGCATGTCCTCGTGGACCATCGAGTGGTGGCGGATCGAGTCATCCCACGCCGCTAGCTCGGTGGCCGCAGGCAGCTCGCCATTGATCAGCAGGTAGGCAACCTCCAGGAACGACGAGCGCTCGGCGAGCTGCTCGATCGGGTAACCGCGGTATCGCAGGATCCCCTTCTCGCCATCGAGAAAGGTGATCGCGCTCTCGCAACTCCCGGTGTTCACGTAGCCCGGATCCAGGGTGATGCAGCCGGTCTCCTTGCGCAGGTGAGTGATGCCCAGGCCACGTTCCCCCTCCGAGCCGGTGGTCACCGGTAGTGTGCAGCTCTTGTCGTCGATGGTGAGTGTGATGGTCGAATCGCTCATCGGGTGGCTCCCTGAAATCGCGTGCGTTGCCCGACCCGGCCGTAAACCCTCCTCGGGGTATGGCCGGTCGGAGGACGGGGTATGGACTCAGCAGGGGTGCTGTGCGTGCGGCGTGTTGGCCCGGTGCATGATCGAAACCTGCCCCAGCGGCCATCGTCATGACAAGCCCGCCCGGCGGGCGCTTGTGTTACTCCGCGCTGTCCGGCCGGCGGGAGCCCGCCAGGGTGCGCGCGATCAGGTCGCGCAGCTCGCCGTCCGCGATGGCTGCTGTGACCGCGCGGGCACGGTGGTGGGTCGCCGTGTCCACTGGCGCGGGTGCAGGGCGGGTCCGCGGCGTCTCGGCCGTGGGCAGGACACGTTGCACCAGCCGGACATCGCGTAGCCAGGCGGACCCGGCCCACTCGTTGATCCGATTCACCAGCACCGGCCGCTGGAAGTTGAGCTCCGTGAGCCACGCCGCCTGATCGACGAACAGGGTGAGGACGGCATCGGTCAGATAGGCGGGCACCGTGTGGTCGGCCACTACCGCACCCACCACGGTTGGCCACGCGGCACGCAGGCGGCCGACCCGGCCGCCATCGTGCATTCCCTTCTTGTTCTTGAGGAGTCGGGCAACCAGCCCGTCCACGGGCTGGAAACCGGCGTCACGGCGCCCTGCCATGGCGGTCTAGGTATAGGGGGCGCCGAGCGTCACCGGCTCGCCGCGAGTACCTGGGTGAGAACCTTGTCGTTGTAACGGATCTTTGCCTCCTGCTGCAGGCTGGTGACCAGCACCTCCATGGCGAGCTGGTGCTTCGCGGCCAGGAGACGGCGCTCGATCGGGTCCCGCGCGTCAGCCAATCCCGCCTCGTCCGGCGGGATGATCTCCAGACGGTGGATCACCGCGACGCCGCCGGCCCCGGTCAGGGTGATCGCCGAGCGCCCCTCGGGCAGCTCGAAGACCGTCGTGGCATTGCCGTAGGCGCGCAGGGCCGCCGGGAGGTTTGCGCGGGTGAAGGGTGCGGTGGTGGTCGTGGAAAGACCGAGCTCTCCGGCGAGCTCCGCCAGGTCCCCGCCGCTGTCCAGGGCTGTGCGCCACTCCTCCGCGGTCGATGCAGCCAAGGCCTGGGCCTTCTCCGCGCGCAGGTCGTTCTCCACCTGCACCCGCGCCTCCTCGAGGCTCTTGGTGCGGGCCGGGATCCGCTCCACTGCGCGAAAGACGTAGAACAGGTCGTCTGCCTCCACCGGACGCCCCACCTGACCCTCGCCGGTCTCGAACAGGGCCTCCACCAGGGGTTGCGGGAGGTGTGCGTCGGCCGCCGAGAATGGGCCGGCCTCCTGCCAGGTGAGTCCGGCATCGTCGGCCACCTGGGCCGGATCGGCGCCGTCGGCAAGCTGCCCTTGCAGGGCCGAGGCGCGGGCCAGCGCGATGGTTTTCGCCTGACGTTCCACCACGCGCCGCCGCAGCTCGTCGGCGACGGCTTCCTGCGGCTGGAGGCCGCCAGGATCATGGGCCTCGACCTTGATCACATGGAATCCGAACGACGTGCGCACGGGACCGACCACCTCGCCGGCGGCGGCGTTGAACGACGCGTCCTCGAACGCGGGCACCATCTGTCCACGGTGGAACTCGCCGAGGTCGCCGCCCACCGAGGCCGTAGTGTCCTCCGAGGTCTCGCGCGCCAGGGTGGCGAAATCTTCGCCGGCGATGGCGCGTTCGTATACCTCCTGCGCCCGCGTCTCGGCTGCCCGGACGGTCGCCTCGTCCGCGGTGTCCGCGACCCGGATGAGGATGTGTCGGGCGCGTACCGTCTCGGGCCGCTCGAAGTCCTCCAGGTGGTTCTCGTATTCGGCGGTGAGCTCCTCGGCGCTCGGGCTCACCTCGGCCTCGAAGTCCTCGGGACGCAACGTCAGATAGGCGATCCGCGCCTCTTCCGGCGCCACGTAACGCTCCGTGTGCGCCGCGTAGTAGGTGGCGATCTCGTCGTCAGTCATGGTCACACGGTCGAGGAGCTGATCGACCTGCACCACGGCGTAGGCCACCCGTACCTTCTCGGCTTGCTGCCGGTATGCCTCTGCCACCTCTGCATCGGAGACCGTCAGGCTGTCCCGCACGAGCTGGCTGAGATGGATGGATTCGAGGAGCTCCCGCTGGTTGGTCTCGAAGATGTCCGCCGTTATGCGCCGATTGCGCAAGAAGGCGTCGTAGAACTCCTTGCGGAAGACACCGCCGTCCTGAAAGGTCGGAGAGTTGCGGATCGCATCGCGCAGCTCTGCATCGCTTACCTCGATGCCGATCTCTTCGGCGGCGTTACCGAGCAGACGCCGTTGGACCAGGTTGTCCAGGGCACGCCGCTTGAGGCCGAGCTGCTCGATCATCGCGGGGTCGAGCGATTTACCCCCGGTCGCCTGCTGGAACGACAGGGCGAGATTCTGAAACTCCTGCGCGTAGTCGCGGTACAGGATCTCATCCCCGTCGACCCACGCCAGGATGCCGGCCGGGTTGTTGGCGGCGCCACCCTTCCCCCATGCATAGAAGATCGTGACGATGAAGGCAGCGATGACGAGCCACAGAACCGACTGCAGCGAGCGGATGCTCTGGCGCATCGTGGTCAGCATGGATGTCCCCTTCGGACAGCGGTCGGTGAGCCTTGCCGCACCCGGCACAGGTGGAGGCTCCGATGGCGTGCGCCCGGTCGCGGTTTGGTGTCAACAAAGTGCTCACTATAGGGAATGGCTGAAAGCAAAAACAAGAATTCGAGAATGGTATGAGAGCCTCGTGCTTGTCACCGCGAAGAGGGCGCTGATATGATGCGCAAACTTTTGTGCATGCGCGCAAATCATTGATTTAACAGGTCTTTCCTGGACCTCTCCCCCCGCGGCCACATGCTCTGGAACTATCTCCTCGGACTCTTTTCCAACGATCTCGCGATCGACCTAGGCACAGCAAACACCCTGGTCTATGTCAAGGGTCACGGAATTGTTTGCAACGAACCATCGGTCGTGGCGATCGCGCAAAACTCGCGCAAGGTGCTCGCCGTGGGGAAGGAGGCGCGTGACATGTTAGGCAAGACGCCGGCCTCCATTACCGCCATCCGCCCGATGAAGGACGGTGTGATCGCCGACTTCGAGATCACCGAGGAGATGCTGCGCTACTTCATCCGCAAGGTGCACAACCGCCGCGCCTTGGTCAGCCCGCGCATCATCGTCTGTGTTCCGTCCGGGATCACCCCTGTGGAGCAGCGGGCGGTACGCGAGGCGGCGATGAGCGCAGGTGCGCGCGAGGTCTACCTGATCGAGGAGCCTATGGCGGCGGCGATCGGTGCCGGTCTGCCAATCACGGAGGCCAACGGCAACATGGTGGTGGACGTCGGCGGCGGGACCACCGACGTCGCGATCATCTCGCTGGCCGGCATCGTCTTTTCCCAGAGCGTGCGTGTCGGTGGCGACAAGATGGATGACGCCATCCTGCAGCACATCAAGCGCAAATATAATCTTCTGGTCGGCGAGCGCATGGCGGAGAAGGTGAAGATTCAGCTCGGCTCCGCCTTCGCCACCAGCGAGGGCAAGACCATGGAGGTGAAGGGCCGCGACCTGGTCTCGGGCATCCCGAAGACCGTGGTCATCGATGACGAAGAGATCCGCGCCGCTCTCGCCGAGCCGGTATCGCAGATCGTCGAGACGGTGAAGTTCGCCCTGGAGAACACGCCACCGGAGCTGTCCGCGGACATCGTCGACAATGGCATGATGGTTGCTGGCGGCGGCGCCCTGCTCACCGGCATGGAGCAGCTTTTGCGCGAGGCCACCGGCGTGCCTGTCACTCTCGCGCCGGACCCTTTGTGCGCCGTGGTGTTAGGCACCGGTAAGGCCCTCGATGAGCTAGAGTTGCTGAAACAAATTACCGTTGAGTAAGGCAAGAAGGATCCAACGTCAGCGTCTGCGCTCGGTCAATCCATGCTGAGACTCCTGGGGAAATATCGGCACGCCCTGGGCCTGACCGCGTTTCTGCTGCTGGGCGCCGCCCTCCTGTCGGCACAACAGCAGGATCAGTCACGGCTCGCGTGGGTCGAGCAGCTCGCCATGGCCGTGGCGTCGCCGGTGGAGCGGGTCGTGGTGGGTAGCTCACGTGGCGTGCTCCGTTTCTGGGAGCGTCACTTTCAGCTTGCGCGTCTGGCCGAGGAGAACCGTGCCCTTCGGGCCCAGCTGGAGGCCGCGAAGGCTGAGGCCCATCACATCGCGCAGGTCGAGGCAGAGAACGAACGCCTCGCTCGCCTGCTCCACTTCGCTCCCGACGATACCGACCTGCCGATGGTGGTCGCCCAGGTCATCGGTCGGGAGATGAATCGCTGGTACGAGGCCATCGATCTCAACCGCGGCGTCACCGACGGGGTCCATGCGGGTCTTGCGGTGATCACCAACCGTGGGGTCGTCGGTGTGGTGCACCGGGCTTCGGCCAACCATTGCCGGGTGCGCCTGATCACCGACCCCGCCTCGTCCCTGCCGGTGCTCCTCGAACAGCAGCGTGAGAAGTGCATCCTTGTCGGTCAGGGTAGGGGGTGTCGTCTCAAGTACCTGGAAAGCGGTACCGCGGTGGTGCCGGGTGACGCGGTGATCACCTCCGGCTATGGCGGAATCTTTCCCAAGGGTCTCCTGGTGGGACGGGTCGGCACCGTATCCGACCCGGGCAACGCGCTCTTCCAGGCAGTCGAGGTGGAACCATCTGTAGATCTGTCACGACTGGAGGAGGTGTTCATCTTTCTCCAGACCTCACACCGCGACGAAGCCACGGCGCCGTGAGAATGGCGTACCGCGCCGGCGTTTGACGAGCCGGCGCTAGCGAGCCAATGCGTAGCCTTGCGGGGATCCTGGTGGTGGTGTTGTCCGTGCCGCTACAGGTGAGCTTCAGGACCCTCACCGGGCTGCACTGTGATCTTGCCCTCGTGGCGGTCTATTTTTGCGGCCTCTACTATGGCAAGAGCGCGGGCATTGTCGCCGGCGCCGGCCTCGGCCTGTTTCTTGATGGGCTCTCGCTGGGCTCTGTTGGGCTTCATCTGATGAGCCGCGTGATCGCGGGCTATGTGGCAGCGGTGACGGGTCGGCACGTCCATGCGCGTAATCCATTGTTTCACTTCGTATCGCTCCTGGCGCTGGGTAGTCTGACCCACGCGGTAGAGTGGCTGTTGGTTTCCCTCATTGGTCAGGCGACCCTGGGCGGCCCAGGGGTGTTGCTCGGCGAGGCGCAACAGGTGCTGCTGACGGCCGTCGTCGGGGTCATGGCGATCTCCGTTGCGCTGCGCTGCGGCTTCGCTCCAGCCGATCTCAGTTATTACCCTTACCGGTAACCTCCGGCGATAGGATCACGTACCGCCTACCGTTCTCCCCGGAGGACGGCCACCCCCTGATCGTCATCCTCCAATGGCCCGCCGTCGTTTTGGCCGCAAGCCGCCCCTCAGCGAGCTGGGGCGCATCAAGCAGCGCACCGTGTGGATCGGTGTCGGTCTGCTGCTGGGGTTTGTCGCATTGGTGCTGCGGCTCTGGAGCCTGCAGATCCTGCACGGTGAGCGGTACCGCGACCTGGCCGACCGCAACGTTTTCCGCGTCGTCACGTTACCCTCCCTGCGTGGAGCGATCCGCGATCGCGAGGGTGTTGTGCTGGCGGACAATCGGCCGGCCTTCGACCTGGTGGCGATTCCGGAGGACCTCGCTGATCGGGCGCGGGTTCCGGATCGGTTACGGAACCTCTTTCCGGGCGAGGGCCCGTCGTTCGATGCGGCACTGGCGGCGGCCCGCCAGCGACGGATTCCCTCTTTTCGCCCGGTGGTGCTGAAGAGTGACATCGGCTGGCAGGCCATGGCCCGCGTCGAGCAGAACGCGGCGGAGATGGCGGGCATCTCGATCCAACCTGCTCCGGTGCGCCGTTACCCTTACGGCGCCCTCGCGGCCCACGTGCTCGGATACGTGGGCAAGATTAGCGAAGCACAGCTCGCAGATCCGGCATTTGCGGACTATCGCGGGAACGACGTGATCGGGCAGGCCGGCGTGGAGCGCACGTTCGAGTCGGTGTTGCGCGGTCGCGACGGCCACAAGCTGATCCAGGTCGACTCGCTGGGCCGGGAACAGTCGGCTCTGTCCGTGGTGCAGCCCGCCAGCGGCGCCGATCTCTACCTGACCATCGACGTCCGGCTCCAGCAGGAGGCGGAGCGCCTCCTCGGGGGACGGACCGGTGCGGTGGTGGCAATGGATCCGCGTAATGGCGCGCTGCTCGCCTCGGTCTCTCACCCCGCGTTCGATCCGAACCGCTTCGCCGCCGGATTGAGCCAGGAGGATTGGCGGCGGTTGCGCGAAGACCCCGGCGTGCCCCTGATGGACCGCGTGACTCAGGGACAGTACCCACCAGGATCGGTTTTCAAGGTGGTGCTGGCGGCGGCGGCCATGGAGACTGACCTGGGCAGCGAGCGCTTCCGCTGCGACGGAGGCCTCGAATACCATGGTCGACGCTACCGCTGCTGGCGCAAGTACGGTCACGGGTCGACCGATCTCCATCGTTCCCTGGTGGAGTCGTGCGACGTCTTCTACTACGAGATGGGCATCCGGCTGGGCATCGACCGCATTGCCCAGTATGCGCGCCGCTTCGGTCTCGGTAGCCGCACCGGGTTGGAGCTTCCCGGTGAGACGAGCGGGCTCATCCCGGACCAGGCGTGGAAGCGCCGCCAGCGCCATGAGCCGTGGTGGGGCGGAGAAACCCTGTCGGCGTCGATCGGACAGGGGTTTGTGCTGACGACCCCCATCCAGCTCTGCCGCATGGCGGCGGCGGTGGGCGCGGAGGGTATCTTGCGGCGACCGTTCGTCGGCGCCCTGGGGAGTGCCACCGACGGTACCCACCACAACCTGGCCGGCGACCGGCGGGAGGGTGTTCTGCCTCTCACGGTCGCCCATCTCGATACCCTGCGCACGGCCTTGGAATCGGCGGTGGCCGGGCGGAAGGGCACCGGGCGCCGCGCGCGAGTCAAGGGGGTGCGCGTGGCGGGAAAGACAGGTACCGCACAGGTGGTAGGGATGGAGGAGGACGACGTGGATACCGGCGATGAGCCGGAGACAGAGGAGGGACAGGAGCAGAGCCCACCCAGGCACTACCGAGACCACGCCCTGTTCATCTGCTTTGCACCGGTCGAGTCACCGACCATCGCGGTAGCCGTGGTGGTCGAGCACGGTGGCCATGGCGGCCAGTCCGCGGCGCCGGTGGCCGGCGCCCTGCTCGACTATTATTTCCGCCACCCGGGGATGGCCGAGCCGTTTCCTTCCCCTTCGCTGCCCGCATGGCGGGCAGCGAAGGGGAAGCAGGGGTCAGGGACTACGGGATGAGGATGGATGGCTGCCTTGAGGCGGCCCGGAGTTTTCTTGGCATCGTTGATGAAAGATCATCGCCAGCCGAAGGGCTGGCACAAACCCCTAGCCCGCATTTCTCAGTGCGCCACGAGGGCGCGAAGGACCCGTGGATGAAAGATCCATCTCAGTAGTTGTCCGTTCGACTGGGTAGCTACCCGGCAGCTTGAGGGGGCGACCTCTTGGGTTGAAGCCCGGGGACAGAGGGTCCCCTTGGGGGATC
>JASFUG010000123.1:0-8625 GCA_050050395.1 Nitrospirota bacterium | reverse complement strand
GATCCATCGCTGATAGTCCTGAAGGCCCTCCAGGTCCTCCGCAGACGCCGCCTCCGCCGGCCGATCCGGGTCGGACAACTTCCGGTAAAGACTGTGCTCGTCTTGCCGCAGGTACGCCGCCGACAGGTGCGTCATCACCTCGTTGTCGGAGATTCGCGCCATATCGGTGATCATGTGGAACAGGGCGGAGTTCGGCCGGGTCAGTAGGTCCTGCGCGTGCTCGCGCGCCCACTCGGTTCCCAGGTAGATCCCGTTGGTGAGCTGTACGCGGAGCGTGCTTCGGGTGGGATGGGAGAACGATGCGTTGTTGAACGCGGTAGTCCCCGCCACCATCGCCACACAGACGATCACGATGAGTAGCGCGCCTTTGAGGAGGGATTTCATCTCGCGTTCACCTCGAGTTCCGCAACGGCCTCTCGTGCCATGGCGAAGCTCGTCGCCAGGGTCTGGATGAACGCCCGCCATTTCGTCGGTGCGATGACGGCGAAGCGCTGGTTGACCTCCAGCTCGATGCCGAGGTAGCGCTGAGCCGGACAGACGCGGCGAAGAGCGGTGGTGTGGCCGTCGGCAACACCGCGGTACGGGGCATTACGGTGCACCGTGAGTTCGGGGCGCAAGGCGCGCAGGGCCGCTCGCCAGCGGCCGGCGAAGGCACACTCGCCGGCTCGGGTCGGATCGTAGAGGAGACCGATGTCGGTCGGCCGCGGGCGACCGTCCATGACCGGCACGAAGGTGTGGATGGAGACGTGGCAGACGACATCATGGTTCTCCATGGCCGCGGCGATGTGGGCGGCCACGCGATCGCGGAAGGGACGCCAGTAGTGCGCGACGATCCGGTGTCTCTCCACGGCAGGGAGGTTGTACGTGATCTCCGAGAAGAGATGGTGATGGTGGAGGGAGCGGTTGAGGTCGATCAGCAGGCGGCTGGTGGTGGAGTACTCCAGGGGTGCGTGAAATCGGCGCGCCAGCGTCCGGGCGATCGTCAGCGCCCCCAGGTCATGGCCGCGGTGGCTGCGGACCAGCGCCGCGTGCTGTGCGAAGACCGCGGCGTAGCGGGGCGGCACGCGGTCCCCGCCATGCTCGCAGGTGATCACGAGGGGCGGTGGACCGCCCGAGCTACGAGCGGGACGCACCATCCGTGCCGCCATCGAAGAGGGTGTCGCCGTCGAGGCAGTCGCACAGCTCGCCGTAGACCTCGACCAGGCGCTGGTGGTCCGGCGACCGGCCGACGCGCCGGGCGATGCGCCGCGCAAGGGTCCCTTGACCGGCGATGTGAGCGAGGGCGTCGTGCCACTCGGCGTTGTCCGCTACGTTCGCGGGCAGGCAGGTCGCGACGAGGTGGGACCATAGCTCGCCGGCCGTGCACCGGTCGCCGTCTATCCCCAACGCCGCAAGGTACTCCGGGTCCGTGATCACGGCGGCCTCCCCGTCGTGGATGGTCGCGCGCAGCACCGCATCGAGGGGCTCGATGGCGAAACGGCATTGGGCCTCGAAGGAAGACCATCTCTCCTCCGCCACGGCACGCACTGCCGCGACCACCGCCGCGGCAACTGCGAGGTCCGCGGTTGGACACTCCTGGGTGTCGAGGAGCCGGATCTCGATGGCGTCGCGGTCGAACCGGGCGATGGCGCCGCGCGCATTGAGCCACTCGTGCTGGAGGATTCCCTCCGGGTCGAGCGGCGAGATGTCGGCGTAGATCCGGGCGAGGATCTCCGCGTGATAGTGCGCCTTGGTGAAGACCGGTTCGGGGATCACCCGGCCGCTCACCGACGGCACCCTGCGGGCGTTGCCGCGGTAGGTGTCGAGGCGGGTGTCGAGGTGGCCGGTGAGGCGACCGTCCGCCAGGGGTGAGCTCGCCGCGATGGCCGGCAGGATCGGCAGGATCAAGCGGATGGCCGCATGCAGGCGGCCGAACTCGTCGTCGCCGGCGAACGGCAGGTTGATGTGCGCGCTCTGCAGGTTGGCCCAGCCGTGGCCGCGACAATCGAAGACCCGGTTGAACGCCTCGTAGACCGGGCTGTAGTCGTGGGACCAGAGCTGTGTCTGGCTGTGGGGATCCATCCATGGGTGCATGGCCGACGGCATGAGTCGGCCACCGTGGCTGGCGAGCAGTCGGTTGATGCTCTGGAGGTCGCGGTGGAACTTCGCAGCCAGACCCGCCAGCGTCGGCGCCGGCCCGGCGGTCTTCAGCTCGACGACGTGGAGGACCAGCTCGTTGGACCAGTCGATGTCGTCACCCTCGACGTCGGACACGTACTCACCCGCGACGGCGCGCAGCACCTCGTCGCAGACGGGCAGGACGTCGAGGGTCTCTACCGCGACGATCATGTACTCGATCTCGATCCCGAACCCCTGAAAGAGGTGGAGCGGTGGGGTCGCACCGGGATCGCGGCGTTGGTGATCAGCCATGGTCTCCTCGGCGCCGCGGGGCGGTGATCGATCTCACCACGGGGTACGGCGCTGGCGACGGCTCTCCATGCGGCGCACGAAGATGCCGAGGATCGCATCGTAGAGCTGGTCACCGAGCACGCGGTCCTCGCAGCCTGCCTCGATAGTCGGGTTGTCGTTCACCTCGATCACCTGGCACTTGCCGCCCACCTCCTTGAGGTCCACGCCGTATAGCCCGTCGCCGATCAGCCGCGCGGCGCGTACGGCGGTGCGTACCACCCGGCGCGGGGCGATCTCCACCGGCAGGGTCTCCACTCGCCCGTAGCGGTGGCGGCCGCTGCCGGTCCAGTTGATGATCTGCCAGTGGGCGTGGGCCATATGGTACTTGCAGGCGTAGAGGGGCACGCCGTCGAGGATGCCGATGCGCCAGTCGAACGGGGTCGGCACGAACTCCTGGGCGATGAGCAGGTCGGACTCCTTGAGGAACTCGCACGCCTGCGTGATCAGCGCCTCGGGATCATCCACCTTGACGACCCCCTGGGAGGCGGCGCTGTCCGGTCGTTTCAGGATCACCGGGAAGCCTAGCTCGTGTCCGGCCTCCTCCACGTTCTGTTCGTGGAGGATCACGGTGCGCGGTGTGGCGATCCCCTTCTTCGCCAGGAGCTCCGCGAGGAACACCTTGTTGGTGCAGCGCAGGATCGACTCCGGGTCGTCGATGACCACCAGCCCCTCGGCGTGGGCGCGGCGGGCGAAGCGGTAGGTGTGGTGGTTCACCTTGGTGGTTTCGCGGATGAACAGGGCGTCGAACTCGCCGAGCCGGCCGTAATCCTCCTTGCGGATCAGCTCGGTGCTGACTCGCACCGCACGCGCCGCCTTGACGAACCGTTCCAGGGCACGGGGATCGGAGGGCGGCTCGGCCTCGTTCGGATCCTGCAGGATCGCGAGATCGAAGCGTGACGTGCCGGTCCTGCGCCCCGGCATGCGGCGGCGCGCGAACCAGTCGTTGGCGACCTCGGCGACGAAGTCGCGGTGTGACCCCGGGACGTCGTTGCCGGACAGGAGGTTGATGTTGCGTAGCTGCCAGCGCTCCTTGCGGGAGAAGTAGGCGCGTAGCAGCGGCGCCGGGTAGAGGTTGAAGATACGCTGCGCCAGGGGATCGTAAGAGTGTGCAAGGTTGCGGCCGAAGTAGATGCTCAGCTCGAACTGATCGGACTTTAGATGGTGCAGGCTCTTCTGGATCAGGTCGTCCAGGTCCTCGGAGGCGACGCGGATGATGCTCGTCGACTTGAGGTCCTGGATGGTCGCCACCGTCGGCAGGCAGCGCTGGCCGCGCGCCTCGGCCAGGAGGGAGACGTAGTAGCCCTGGCTCTGATAGGCATAGGAACGGCACAGGTTGAACACCTTGCCGCGGCGGTCGAAGTAGGCAGAGTTGGTGAGGTAGTCCCACGCCTTGATCAGCTCGACGCCGGGGGTATCGAACGGCCAGCTCGCCGGGTTGCTGACGACGATGAGCGTGTCCATGGTCCCGCCCTTGCGACGGTCAGCGCGGCTCCAGGATCAAGAGGTTGGCGTCATAGGTCAGGCTACCCAGCAGGATGGCGCTGATCAGGCGGTCGGTGTCCACCTCGTAGAGCCGGTCGGGCGAGACCGGATTGGATTCGAGGGGATCGGCGATGCGTACCTCGTGCCGCCCCTTGTCGAAGCCGCACAGCACGACGAAGTGTCCCACCGGCTCGCCACGTAGGTCGTCGGGGCGATTGTCCTCGCCAATCTCGCGCGGCTCGCGGTAGAGGAAGGTTGCGCTGAGGCCCGTCAGGATCGGGATCGACCGGCGGAGATAGCGGTGCAGCAAGGCGTCGGAGAGGTCCTCGAACCGGAGATCACCGCCGTGGTCCAGGAAGCGCATGTAGGCGCGTGCCGCGGCATGCAGCCGGCGCGACTTCTTGAATTCGAGTTGCGCCTCGATTCGCTCGCGCATGTCGGGTACGCCGGGATCGAACCAGGTGGGATCGAAGACCTGGAGGTTGTAGGTGTAGACGGTGGCTCGGTAGCCGCGCTTGAGGGCGTGGTTCGCGAGGTTGACACCGAGCGTCCCCCCGGTGGGCAGGCGACGGGTGGTCGCGATGACCTGGTCGAGGGGCACCTCGTCGCCCCAGTAGCGGTACACGGCGTGTAGGCAGGTCGGGCCGCACGTCGTGTCGTCGGGCTGGGGAAGGATGTCGAGCTGAAGTGCCCGTTTCATGGCCGTGCCTTCCGGCACTCGGTACGGCGGTGGTGAACCGCGGATTGCGGTCTCCGGCGCCGCCGAGCCCGGGCTGCCGGCCGCGAGTGATACCCCACGGCCGCCGGGGAATCAATCGGGGGATCTTCCGTCGATAGGGGGACGCGAGGGCGCGGGACTCTCTGCGGATTCACGTGTCCCCTTCATCCGTCTAACGGTCTTGCAGGCCGAGTGGCCGCCGCGGAGGATGGGTGCCGTGGCGTGGTCAGGAAACCGTCCTCCCGTACGCCACACCGGAGCACCCATGTCGGAACGTACACCGTCGCACGAGGCCGGCCACGGCACCCTGGGCACCTTCGCCGGTGTCTTCACGCCGAGCATCCTGACGATCCTCGGCATCATCCTCTTCCTGCGCCTCGGCTACGTGGTCGGGAGCGTCGGTCTCGGTCGCGCCCTGGTGATCATTGCCCTGGCCAACCTGATCTCGGTCCTCACCTCGTTCTCGTTATCGGCCATCGCCACGAACATCAAGGTCAAGGCAGGGGGGGACTACTACCTGATCTCCCGCACCTTGGGTGTCGAGTTCGGCGGCGCGATCGGCATCGTGCTGTTCCTCGCCCAGTCGGTCTCCATCGCCTTTTACACGATCGGCTTCGGGGAGGTGGTGGCGGCCCTCTTCCCCGGCGCGCCCGGACATACGGCGCAGGTCATCGCGGCGCTCGCGGTGGCCGTGCTGTTCGTCCTGGCCTGGCTCGGCTCCGACTGGGCGACCCGGTTTCAGTACGGGGTGATGGCCGTGCTGTTTGCCGCCATCGCCACGTTCTTCGTGGGCGGTGTCGCCGAGTGGGACGCGGCCCGGCTGGTGGACAACTGGGCGCCGTCCGGGGCGATCCCCTTCTGGGCGGCGTTCGCCCTGTTCTTCCCGGCGGTCACCGGATTCACCCAGGGGATGAGCATGTCCGGCGACCTGCGCGACGCCGGCACGAGCCTCCCGCTCGGGACGTTCCTGGCGGTGGGGCTGTCGGCGGCGGTCTATCTCGCGGTGGCGGTGGTGTTTGCCGCGGCACTACCGGGAGGCGACTTGGTCGCCGACTACGGCGCCATGCGCCGGGTGGCGCCGGCGGCGTGGTTGATCGACGCCGGGGTGATCGCGGCGACCCTCTCGTCGGCGTTGGCCTCGTTCCTCGGCGCCCCGCGTATTCTTCAATCGCTCGCGCACGACCGCATCTTTCCCTTGTTGACGCCGTTCGCGGCGGGGGTCGGTCCAGCGAACAACCCGCGGCGCGGCGTGCTGCTGTCGGGCGCCATCGGCCTCTCCGCGATCGCTCTCGGCGATCTCAACCTCATCGCGCCGGTGGTGAGCATGTTCTTCTTGATCTCCTATGGGCTGCTCAACTACGCCACGTACTCCGAGGCGAGCGCCAAGAGCCCGTCGTTCCGGCCGCGCTTCCGTTGGTTCGATCCGCGCCTCAGCCTGACGGGCTGTATCGCCTGCGGTGGCGCCGTGATCGCGACCAATCCCACCGCCGGGGCCGTCGCTCTCGCGCTGCTGATGGCGATCCATCAGTACCTGAGACGCAGCACCGCCCCGGAGCGCTGGGCCGACTCCAGCCGCTCGGCGCGATTCCAGCGGGTGCGGGAGCACCTCCATGCCATGGCGGGTGAGCTGCCCCACCCGCGCGACTGGCGGCCGAGCATCCTTGCCTTCTCGGAGCAGCCCGAGCGGCGAGCCCGACTGATCCGCTTCGCGACCTGGATCGAGGGAGGGAGCGGCATCACCACTGCCGTACAGGTGGTGGAGGGCGAGGGGCTACTGGCACGTCGGCGCAAGGAGAAGGTGGAGTCCGAGCTGGCAGCGGACCTGCGACAACGCGAGGTCCAGGCCTTCGCCCTGTCCGTGGTGGCACCGGACCTCGCCACCGGGCTCCCCCTGGTTCTCCAGTCCTACGGTGTCGGCCCACTGCGCGCCAACACCGTGCTGCTGAGCTGGTTCGACCGCGAAGCACCCGAGCCCGGGGACGAGGGGCTGCACGCCTTCGGCCGCTACCTGCGCACCGCCCTGCGCTACGGCTGCAACGTCGTGGTGCTGGAGGCGACCACCGACGAGATGGCCCACCTCGATACGATCGAGCCCGATGCCCGGCGCATCGACGTCTGGTGGCAAGGAGATGCGACGAGCCGCCTCGCCCTGCTGTTCGCGTACCTCATGGGGCGCCAGCCGGAGTGGAAGGGCTCACAGATCCGCGTCCTCACGACGGCTGCGCCGGATCAAACCGCGGCGGATGCCCTGGACGCGCTCCACCAGGTGCTGGCGGACGTGCGCATCGATGCGCGGGGCGAGGTGGTCGCGGCCCTCGACAGTGCGCAGGTGGTGGAGCGGTCCCGCGACGCATCCCTGGTCTTCCTGCCGTTTCGCCTAAAGGGAGAGGAGCCGCGAGCGGTGTTCGAGGGATCCCTCGATGGGATCTTCGAGCCGCTCCCGATCACGGCGCTGGTCCTCGCGGCCGAAGACATCGTCCTGGACTCGGAGCCGGACGAGGGGCAACAGGGGGAGATCGCCGCCGCGCTGGACGCGGCCACCGACGCGGAGCGGCGGGCAAAGGTGGTGGCGAAGGAAGCGCAGGAGGCTGCCGACACAGTGGTGGCGCAGCGCAGCGCACTGGAAGAGGCGCACGGCGCAGGGGTAGCCGGCGAGGCTCTCGCAGCGCTGAAGGAGGCGGTCGACGCGGCCGAGAAGGCCGCCGCCGAGGCAAGCCGCCGCGCCGTCAAGGCGCGCGCCAAGGCGGACCTGGCGGAGCGTGAGGCCGCCGGCCTGACCGACCAGCCGACCAAGGAGACCGGGGAGTGAGGTTCCTTTGGACTCTCGCCAAGACGCAAGAGACACCAAGGGCATACGGGCGGTTCTTTGCATCTTGGCGTCTTGTCGAGAGATCCTCCTGCCAGAGGGCGTGCCGGTGCGGCTGCGCCGCCGAGCCTCGGCGTTCGGCGGTGAATGGGACTAGCCGAGCAGCTCCAGGACTCGCGCCCAGTCCGCTAGGGAGAGGCGTTCCGCACGGACATTGGCCGGATGGCCGAGGTCGGCGAGGCAGGCAGTGAGGGCGTTCGGGGTGAAGCCCGGGAGGCCCTTGAGATTGTTCGCCAAGGTCTTGCGGCGCGACTGGTAGCCGCGCTGAATCAGGGCGAAGAAGGCGTCCGGATCGGCGACCGTCACCGCCGGGACGGGCCGAACGCTCAGGCGGACAATCGTGGAGTCGACCTGCGGCGGCGGGTAAAAGGCGTCGGCCGGCACCGGGAGGAGGGACGCCACTTCCGAGGCATAGGCGACGCGCAGGGTGAGGCGGCCGAAGTCCTTCTCGCCGGGGCTCGCCAGGAGTCGGTCTGCGACCTCGCGCTGCACCATCACCGTCAGGTCCGTGAAGCAGTGCCCCTGGTCCAGAAGGTGGAGCAAGAGCGGTGAGGTGATGTGGTATGGCAGATTGGCCACGAGGCGGTAGGGAGGCGCGGGCAGGGAGCGAAAATCGAAGCGCAGGGCATCCGCCTCCACCACGTCGATCGGCGCGCTCGCGGGGAGCTGCTGGCGCAGGAAGGCGACCAGACGGGGATCGACCTCGATGGCGGTGACGTGCGCTGCGCGCTGGGCCAGCGGCAGCGTCATCACCCCGAGACCCGGTCCGATCTCGACGACGCGGTCGGCGTGATTCAGGGCCGCGCGATCGAGGATCGCCTCTACCACCGCCGGGTCCGCGAGAAAATGCTGGCCGATGCGCTTGTCGGGCCGTAGGCCGAAGCGGCGACACAGTTCAGCGGGGGAGGGCATGGGGTGGACGGGGTGGGGGATGAGGGATGGGGGTTGAGGGGGAGGATGGCCGGCTGCGCCGGCCAAATTGTTCGTACAGTCTGGTTGCCGGCGAATTTTCCCGGCCCAAAGGGCCGGACCTTGCCCCCATCCCCCACCCCTCAACCCCCATCCCGCACCGGATGCGAAAAGGTGATCGCCGCCTGCTGAACCCTGATTG
>JASFUG010000122.1:0-8652 GCA_050050395.1 Nitrospirota bacterium | reverse complement strand
GTCTCGCACCACAATCCGCGAAAGGCCTTGATCGACATCGCTGTTGAAGAGCGTGGTGCGATTGATCTCCTTGTGGCCGGCCGCGCCACCTTTGTCGGCAGCGGCATAGTCATTCTTCCCGGCAAAGAGATCGAGATACCAAACCTGTGGGGTACCCGGCATGAACATCTGGATCGCTCGGGCGAGCCGCAGCTTCCGTTCATCCTCGCCCAATGCGCTGAAAAACGTCGCGTTGATCTGGTAGTACGCGATCTTCTTGCCATCGGGGCCGTAAAGGTTCTTTACCCTACCGCCGCGGTCCATGATCCGGTCGATGAGGGCGCCGATCTCTTCGTCACTCAGCAACCCGGCACCACCGGTGTCGTTGCCCCGAAGGTCGAGGACCGGGATCCCGTCATGACATCCAAGCATGTTGATGGTGTGGATGTCTTTTTCCAGGATCTCACGGATCCAGCGCAGAAGAGGCTTGTTCGTTCCTCGGTCGATCGCGTCGATCACCAGGCCGGGAAAGAAGAAGTCGTAGATCGGAAAACCCTGCGCGGCAACCTCTTCGTGGAGTCGATTCCCATAGACGGAATGGATCTCCGGTAAGAGGGTCAGGTCATACTTGTCCGCGATCTTCCTCAACCTCTCCAGATACTCCCACGTGCCGGGTTTATTGAAGAAGTTCGTCTGACCGGGCTCCTTGTGCAGGTAGGCGAACGCATCGAGCCGGACGAGTCGGCCGCCGTGATCACGTAACTTTTCCAGCGTGCCATCGTAGAATTTCCAGACCTCCTCGGATTGAGCGTTCAGGTCCATCTGCCCGAGGTATTGCCGGTTCTGCTCGACGATGGCGACGATGTCGTCCTTGTGGTGAGAGTACTCACCTAGGTCGATGTCGTTGACATCACGTTTGGCACTCAACACACCGTTCACGATGGACGCAATCTGTTCGGCGTCCTCCTCCGTGAGCTCGTGAATTCCCAGGGCCTGCAGCAGGTCGTGTGCGGCGACCTGGTGATAGACGATATCTTGATAAAAGGTGTTCCAGTACGGGCGCTCCGTGCCATCCGGAAAGAGAACTCGCAGGATCGGGAGACCTGGCTTTCTCATGAAGAGCTTGTCGAGATGCTCTTCGTTGGGAATCACGTGGCCCTCCGGGGTCATCTGGCCGTGCTCGCGCCAGAACTCGTTCCAGTTGATGAAGAAGTCCCTGTATTTTGAGTGGTCGCCTTCCTGCAATAGGTCCTGAAACTGGGGTGAGGCAACGGAGAGGTGGTTCAAGACGAGGTCGAACTTGAACATCACGTTGAGCTTGTGGAGCTCCTCCAGGTCCTGACGGGAGACCAACTCCTCATTGAGATCGTAATCGATGATCGAGAAGCCACGATCGAGGTCGCTGTTGAAGACGGTGGGCAGGATGTAGAACAACGAAAAGACATCCTTGAACTCGGGCCTTTTCAACATTTGCACGATATCCGAAAGGTTGCGGCCGATGCTGTCGGGATAGGCGTTGAAGATCACGCCCTTCGGCAGGCGGATGCTCCTCTTGGACTCTTTGGTGGTCATGACTCTCCCTCGAGTCTGCGTGGACGTGCCGGTCCGCCAACGCGGGGCAGTCTTGGCTCGATTGGGGACTGCGGGGCACAAAGGGGTATCTAATCATGATTTGGCGGTATGGGTAACCCGCACGGCGCTCGGCGGTGGGACGGGCGGGGGTACCTCCCTACGGGAGCCGGCAGGGCGCCGGTTTGCTCGTGGCCGCGATCCCAACGTCAGGGAGGGTTGATCCCCTCCCGTAGGCGGCCCCACCGCGGTGCGCACGCGCAGGCAGTCGCCAGTCTATGGAGCCACCGCCTGCTGGATGAGCAGCACGTCGGCGAGATCGATCGTATCGTCCAGGTTCATGTCCCCGTGGGCGTACTGGAGGTCGCCGGGGACGCGGATCCCCGCGACGAGCTGCATGGCGATCATCACGTCGGCGGCGTTGATCTGCCCGTCCGGGGCGTTCCACGGCGCCAGGTCGCCGTCGGCGAAGTGTTGCAACTCCACCACCAGCTCGCCGGTGAAGTAGAGCTGCGAGGTGTTCCACACCAGGTGCACGGGCAGGGTCGCGGCGCTGGTGTCGATGGTGCCGAAGCTGCCCACGAGGCTGCCCCAGTCCAGCACATCGAAGCGATCGCCCCACGCCGGGACGAAGCCGTCGATCAGCGCCACCGCGAGGGCGGCGCCGTCGAGGGTCAGGGTGCCGGCGACATGGACCTGATCATAGTCCGTACAGGGCACGGTGCCGCCGATCTCGATGAGCAGGGTGGCTGTGGGGCTGAAGGTGACATTGCCGCCGAAGGTGAGGCAGCCCGGGCTGTCGCCGGGGGAGAGCAACCCCCGGATGAGGACGTGCTGGGCGTGGACGGTGCCCGTGCCGGTGAGCGGGCCGGCGACCACCACCGTGCCGTCCGCGCGCCGGTGGGCCCGCTCCAGGCCGTGGACCGTGGGGCTATGCGAGACGGGGGGAACGGCGTGGGGCGGGGTGGACGGCGGCGGGCCGGCCGACGTGGCGAGGACCGGGAGCAGAAGGGCGATGCTAGCCAAGCATCCCCACCACCGCCGGCCGATTGGCCGGCGTCCCGTAGGGTGCCGCCGAGCGAGCGCGAGGCGCACCGGGTTCGAGCCGCGCGCCGTCCGGGCAGTCGGTGCGCCGCCCTTGGGTTGGCGCACCCTACGCGTGGGTCGGGCGACGCCGGCCACGGATCGCCACGCCAGCCACCTCATCGCCCCGCGTCCCTAGGGGAGCGCTGCCGCCGCGTTAGGGCGACCAGCCCCAAGAGGACAGAGCCGATCAGCACCAGCGACGGCGGCTCGGGCACCGAGCTCACTTCCAGGCGCAGGAGATCGCGGGTGCCGCCGGCATCGGCCAGGACGACCAGATCCCAGCCCAGGCCGCCGCCCAGGGCCGGGGCGCTCCAGCTCGTGAAGTCGCCGAAGATGCTGTCGGCCTCGAAGAGGTCGAAGACGTCGCCGAGGTGCGGGTCGAACAGGTCATCGAGGGTGACGTCCAGTGCACCGCCCAGGGCCAGGGTGCCGCCGATGGCGAAGGCGTCGTACTCGCTGCCCAACAGCAGGCCGGCCAGCTCCATGTGGGTGAGGGCCGTAGTCCCGAGGCTCATGTCGCCTTCGACGGTGACCAGGGCCGGGCTGCTGCCGGGGCTCAGGTCGCCCTCGAAGAGCAGGGAGCCGGTGCCGGTGTAGGGGCCGGAGCCGGAGACGGTCCCGAAGAACACCGCGTTGCTGCCGCCGCTCACCCGGATCTCGGCGCCGTCGTGCACGAGGTCGTCAAAGAACGTGGCGGTGGCGTTGCCGGAGACGAGGATCGCCCCGCCGGTGGCGTTGTTCACATCGCCGTAGAGGTCGGTGGTGCCGCTGCTCAGGGCGACGTTGCCCTCGTTGGTCAGGCCGCCATTGGCGATCAAGGTGCCGCGCCCGGCGATGAGGCCGCCGCTGGCGTTGGCCAGATCGTGCTCGAAGCGCGCGGTCCCACCGGACAGGCGGAGCGTGCCGCTGTTGGTGTTGCCGGCCGCCGTGAAGCGGAGGGTGTGATCGCTTCCGACCTGGACCTCACCGCCGGCGTTATTCACCAGCACCGCGCTGACCCGGCCATCGCCATCGAGCAGGCCGTTGTTGCTGAGGGCCCCCCCGAGGTTAGACAGCAGGCCGTCGAGGGAGACCTGTCCGTTATTGATGAGGTTGCCTGCCGAGAACGCCCCACCGGTCAGATACAGCAGGCCGTCACTAGCCACCGTCGTGGTGTTGGTGACGTTGAACACCTGGTTTGTGCTGACCTGGAGCGTGTTGCCGAACAGCCCACCCGTGCCGACGGTCAGGTCATCGCCGGTCAGGTTGAAGGTGCCGCGGTTGAAGGCGAAGCCGCCGTTGTTCACCAGAGAGCCGGTGGAGAAGGTGCCGCCATCGAGGGTCAGGGTGGCCGCGCCGCTCAGGGTGGTGGTGCCGTCGACCCCGAGGGTGCGGACGCCGGTGAGGGTGGGGTTGGCGAGCAGGCCGGTGGTCTCGATCACCAGGTCGTTGGAGAAATTCAGGGTCCCGGCATTGAAGTGGAACGCGCCCGTGCCAGCCCCGTATGCGATGCCGCCGACCGTCAGGGTGCCGCCGTTCAGGTCGTAGGTGCCGTCGCCGGTGCTCTGATCCCCGAGGAGGAGATCGTTGGTCACCGTGTTCGTCCCGCCGTCTTGGGTGAAGACCCCGGTGCCGCCGCGGCCGATGGTCTCAAACGACGCCGACAGCGCGCCGCTGCCGTGGAGGTCGTAGGTGCCGTTGCCCGTGTCTGTCCAGCCGAGGGTGAGGGTATTCGCCACGGTGTTCGTCCCGCCGCTCTGGGTGAAGGCGCCGGTGCTTTTAGATCCGATGCTCTCCCCGCCCGTGGACAGATCTCCCCCGCTCAGCGCGTAGGTCCCGTCGCCCGTGCTCTCCGCACCCAGCCGGAGGCCATTCGTCACAGTGTTCGTCCCACCGCTCTGTGTGAAGGCGCCCGTCCCCTCGGACCCGATGAACTCATACGACGCCGCCAGGGCGCCGCTGCCAGAGAGGTCGTAGCTGCCGTTGGCGGTGCTGAAACGGCCGAGATATAGATCGGTGGTCACGTCATTCGTGCCACCGCTGTGACTGAAGGCGCCGGACCCGTGATTGCCAACGTACTCGGTTTCCGAAGAGAGGGTGCCGCCGGAGAGGTCGTAGGCGCCGCTGTCGGCGGACACGCTGCCGAGCCAAAGATCATTCGTCACCGTGTGGGTGCCGCCGGTCTGAGTGAAGGTGCTCGTGCCGATGAGCCCCCCGATAGTTTCATACGACGCCTCCAGGCTGCCGGTACCGGAAAGGATGTATGCGCCATTGCCTTCGCCCCCCACGGCAATGCTCCCAGTCGTGTTCGTCCCGCCGGTCTGGGTGAAGACGCCTCCGATGAGCTCAGACATCATCACTGACAGGGTGCCCCCGGAGAGGTCATACGTACCTTCTGCCGTGGTCACAACACCGAGGCCAAGGTCGCCCGCCACCGTGTTCATCCCACCGGTCTGGGTGAATGCGCCTGTTCCCTCCACTCCGATGGCTTCACTCCCCGCCGACAGGGTGCCGCCGCCGAGGTCGTAGGTGCCGTCGCTGGTATCCTGATTGCCGACCACAAGGATGCTTGCCACCGTGTTCGTCCCGCCGGTCTGGGTGAAGACGCCCGTCCCCGCGTCCCCGATCCATTCGCTCCCAGTATCCACATCCAGGCTGCCGCTGCCGGACAGGGCGTAGGTGCCGCTGCCCGTGCTCATCTGGCCGAGGTAAAGATCGTTCGTCACGGTGTGCGTCCCACCACTCTGGGTAACGGCGCCCGCCCCGTAGAGACCGATGACGTCATCCCCCGTCGCAAGGGTGCCGCCAGAGAGGTCGTAGGTGCCGTCGCCTGTCTCGTCGTGGCCAAGGTAAAGCTCACCGGTCGCCGTGTTCGTCCCGCCGCTCTGGATGAAGGTGCCGGTGCCGTAGTGGCCGATGTACTCCCGCGCCGCCCCAACGATGCCCGTTTCCGAAAGGTTGTACGTGCCGTCAGCCGTGGGGTTATAGCCGAGGGTAAGATCACCGGTCAGGGTGTGCGTCCCCCCGGTCTGGGTGAACACGCCCGTGCCGTTGACGCCGATAGTTTCGTAAGCCGCCGAGAGAGTCGCCGTGCCCGAGAGGTCGTAGGTGCCGTTGGCTGCATCCCCAAAGCCGAGGGACACCCCAAACGTCACAGTATTCGTCCCGCCGCTTTGGGTGAGGGTGCCCGTACCCTCGTATCCGACGCGCTCGCTCCCCGCCGTCAGGGTGCCGCTGCCGGAGAGGGTGTGGCTGCCGCTCGTGCCAACCTCCGAGCCCAGCACCAGGGTGTCTACATCGATGCTGCCGTCGCCGCCGCCCACCGTGAGGGTGCCGCCGTCGATGTTCAAGGTGCCGAGCCCGTCGCCGTTGACGATGGCGCCGGCGCTCAGGGTGCCGCCCGCGAGGGTGTAGGTGCCGCTGCCCGTGCCCCCGTAACCGAGCCGAAGATCCCCCGTCACCGTATGGGTCCCGCCGCTCTGGGTGAAGGTGCCCGTCCCGTCGAGGCCGATCCACTCGGTGCTCGCATCCAGGCTGCTGCCGCTACCGGAGAGATCGTACGTGCCGTCTGCCGTGCTCTCAAGGCCGAGGGCAAGCCCCAAGACGGTATTCGTCCCGCCGCTCTGGGTGAAGGCACCCGTGCCGCTCTTCCCGATGTGCTCATTATCCGCTGACAGGGAGCCGCCGGAGAGGTCGTAGGTGCCGTCGCTGGTATCCTGATGGCCGACGATAAGGATGCTCGCCACCGCGTTCGTCCCGCCGGTCTGGGTGAAGGCACCCGTACCGGCGTCACCGATGTACTCAGACGACGCCTCGAGGGAGCCGCTGCCGGAGAGATCGTAGGTGCCGTCGCCTCCGAGCTCATAGCCGAGGCGAAGACCATACGTCACCGTGTGCGCCCCACCACTCTGGATGAAGGCACCGCTCCCTTGGACACCGATCCATTCCTCCCCCGCCCCCAGGGTACCGCTGCCAGAGAGGTCGTAGGTGCCATCGCCCGTGAGCTCGTCGCCGAGGAGAAGGAGGCTTGCCACCGTGTTCGTCCCGCCGGTCTGTGTGAAAACCCCCGTGCCAAAGCCGCCGATGTACTCGAATTGCGCTGTCAGGGTGCCGCTGCCGGAGAGGGTGTGGCTGCCGCTGGTGCCGACCGCCGAGCCCAGGACCAGGTTGTCCACATCGATGCTGCCATCACCCCCGCCGACGGTGAGAGTGCCGCCGTCGAGGTTCAACGTGCCGATCCCGTCGCCGTTGACGATGGCGCCGGCGCTCAAGGTCCCGCCCGGGAGGGTGTAGGTGCCGTTGCCCGTGCTCCCGTAGCCGAGCCGAAGATCCCCGGTCACCGTGTGGGTGCCGCCGGTCTGGGTGAAGGCGCCCGTCCCGTCGAGGCCGATCCACTCGCTGCTCGTATCCAGGCTGCCGCTGCCCGAGAGGTCGTACGTGCCGTGACCCGTGTCATCAACGCCGAGGGTAAGCCCCAATACGGTGTTCGTCCCGCCGCTCTGGGTGAAGGCACCCGTGCCGCTCTCCCCGATGCGTTCATTATCCGCCGACAGGGAGCCGCCCGAGAGGTCGTAGGTGCCGTCGCTGTTATCCTGATAGCCGACGATAAGAATGCTCCCCACCGAGTTCGTCCCGCCGGTCTGGGTGAAGGCACCCGTACCGGCGTCACCGATGTACTCAGACGACGCCTCGAGGGCGCCGCTGCCGGAGAGGTCGTAGGTGCCGTCGCCCGCGAGCTCATAGCCGAGGCGAAGACCATACGTCACCGTGTTCGTCCCACCGCTCTGGATGAAGACACCGTTCCCCTGGACACCGATCCATTCCTCCCCCACCTCTAGGGTACCGCTGCCCGAGAGGTCGTAGGTGCCATCGCCCGTGAGCTCGTCGCCGAGGAAAAGAAAAGTCGATACCGTGTTTGCCCCCCCGGTCTGGGTGAAGGTGCCCGTACCTTCGTCTCCGATGACCTCAGCCCCGGCCGCCAGGCTGCCGCTGCCGGAGAGGGTGTGGCTGCCGCTGGTGCCAACCGCCGAGCCCAGGACCAGGTTGTCCACATCGATGCTGCCATCACCCCCGCCGACGGTGAGCGTGCCGCCGTCGAGGTTCAACGTGCCGATCCCGTCGCCGTTGACGATGGCGCCGGCGCTCAAGGTCCCGCCCGCGAGGGTGTAGGTACCGATGCCCGTGGTGTCATAGCCGAGGATAAGGCCGGTCGTCACCATGTTCGTCCCGCCCGTCTGGGTGAAGGTGCCCGTGCCGCTGGTACCGATACTCTCCACCGACGCCAACAGTAGGCCGCTGGAGAGGGTGTACGTGCCGTGACCCGTGTCATCAGCGCCGAGGGCGAGGGCCCCCGTCACCGTGTTTGTCCCGCCGCTCTGGGTGAAGGCGCCGATTCCCGCGACACCGATCCACTCGATATCGGCATCCAGGCTGCCGCTGCCGGAGAGCGCATACGTGCCGTCGCCCGTGGTCTCACCAAGCAAGAGGTAACCGCTCACCGAGTTCGTCCCGCCGCTCTGGATGAAGGTGCCGGTGCCCGACGAGCCGATGGTCTCGTCAGTGGTCGTCAGAGTGCCGCCGGCCTGTTCCAGGGTGACCGTGTACCCCGTGTTGAGATCGTCAATGGTGACGGAAACTGCGTAGGCGTCCCCAGTGGCGGCGTCGATCCTCAAGACGGTATTCGTACCCGCGACCGGATTGACCAGTACGGGATCGGTGCCGGTCGGGGTACCGTTCGGCGACCAGCAGCTGGTGTTCTGCCAGTAGTCGTCGGTGCAGTCCCAGGTGTAAGCCGTCGCCTGAGCGACCGCCAGTAGGGTCACGACGCCGGCGGCGAGGAGAATTACGGCCAGGTTGGTCATGGCGACCGATCGCCGGGTGCGAGGACGATGGGGGAGCATGATCGTGCCTCCAGGATGACGCTCCCTGTGGAGGGAGCGGTTGTGTTTGGGCCGTCGAGGGCGGCCTGACCGCGGCGGACGATGTCGGTGGCAGCCCCATGGGTGCAGCCCAGAGGTCGCTTGCCTCACGGAATCCCTC
>JASFUG010000121.1:0-8714 GCA_050050395.1 Nitrospirota bacterium | reverse complement strand
AGCGACCGAATGCACTCCGACCATACGCCTGCCAGCACACCCACAGCTTGAGGGCGTCGAGACGGCGGGTGCACTGGAGGCTCTTGCCGATGGCGTCGAAGGCGGTGTCCTGGCCGTCGGGACCGAGGAGATACGGCACGGCCTGGCGAAACGCGCCATAAGCATTCCCTCCTTCGCGAAACAGGACCCAGCCCTGGCTCGACGGCTGGAAGAGCATCTTGTGGCCATCCATGGAGACCGAGTCGGCCCCGTCGATGCCGGACAGCCGTGAGCGCAGACGATCGGAGAACAAGAAGCCACCGCCGTGGGCGGCATCTACGTGCAACCATAGGCCCTGTTCCCGGCACAGCCCGGCGATCTCTGGAAGTGGATCGAACGCGCCGAGCGGCGTGTTGGGCGCGCCCGCAACCACAAGAAAGGGGCGCGCCCCTTCTCGCGCGGACTCGGCGATTGCCGCGGCCAGGTCCGCGACCACCATGCGCCCGACGGCGTCCGTCGCGACCGACCGCAGGCAGTCGGTCCCCAACCCGATGATGCCGAACGCCCGTAACACCGAGTAGTGCGCGTCCTCCGAGATGAATGCGCGCGGACGCAGCCCTGCGCAGCCCGCCTGCCACACCTCCGGGAAGTGATGGCTACGCGCGGCGAGGATCGCGATGAGATTGGAGACCGAGCCACCCGACGTACAAACCCCGTCGGCGCGCGCGTCGAAGCCGATCAGGTGGGCCAGCGACCGCACCACCTGCCGTTCCACCATCGCGCCCGAAGGCGCCATGTCGGAGAGCGCCGCCATCTGATTGAGCAGCGCGACCAGACCATCCACGGCCGCGGCGAGCGGCAACGGCACGGCGACCTGGTGTCCGGCGTATCCGTTGTGGTGCAGGCGCAGGGTGTGGAGGAGAAAATCCTCGTCGAGGCGTCGTTCAAGCTCCGCCCACGGCAACGGCTCATCCGGGAGGAGACCGGCAAACCGGGGGGCGATCTCGACCAGCGGCAGCGGTGATGTGATCCGCCCCTCCGCCTCGGCCAGCAGGGCGCGCATCCGCGGCTCCACCAGAGCCAGAGCTCGGGCGAGGTCACCCGGGGAAAATGGGGGCACCGTCGCCAAGGCGGACTAACAGTCGTCACGCCGAGCCGACGGTGTGCCAGACGGCGGACGACTTCCTGCGATGAGAGGGCGGACCGCAACCATCGGAAGATGGCCGCAGTCCGCGACTGATCCAACCGGTCGTCGGGGACAGATTACCCGTCGTTCCCGATCGCCTCCACCGGGCACTCTTCCATAGCCTCTTCGCAGGCAGCGATCTCCTCGTCGTTCTCCGGCTGCTTGTAGACGAACGAGTATTCGTCGTCCTCCGCCTCCTTGAAGTTCTCTGGAGCGGTCTCACGACAGACGTCGCAGTTGATGCACTCGCTATCCACGTACCACGCACCGTCGACGTTGAGTTCTACCTTGTCATCCGGATCAGCCATCGCTCGACACTCCTTGGCAGAAGGGGAACAAACGGAAAGTCGTCCTTTTAAGCGCGCGGACTATACACCGCCTCTCCCCATTGGAAAAATGCTTCATCGGCGCTCTCGCCGGAGGGCCCGGAATCCCGTTGCGTGGTGCCGCGCACCCGCACCCGGGGACCGCCAAACGCCCGATTTCCAGCGCAATTCGCTATCACGCAAGGCCGTGACGGCCGACCTCGTCCTCATCCCAGCCGAGGTAATGGCCCAGCTCGTGATAGAGGGTCGTCACGATCTCGTCCATCAGGTGGTGCGGGTCGCTGGCGAGCCGCTCGAGGTTACGACGATACAGGATGATCGTCGGGGGAAGGCCCGGGACCCCCCCGGAGAGCTGATCCATATGGCTCGGCCCGGTGAACAGCCCGAGCAGCTCCGGATCGGGCGGGTCCACCGCCCGCATGCTGTCCTCATCCGGCAGGTCCTGTACCAGGATGGAGACGGTCTCCAGCTCCTCTTGAAACTCGGGGGGGAGCGCGTCGATGGCCTCCTGGACGCACCGACCGAATTCTCCATCGGTCAGCCGCACCGGTAGCGGAAAGCCATCTGGATCGAGACGATAGGCGGTCGCAAAGGCGCGCTCCGCAGCAACGAAATCTCGCCGCCGCTCCGCGACCAGACCCATCCCATAATGGGTGTCCGCCCAGTCGTCACGGATGGCGAGCGCCCGCTCGAAGAGGGCCTCCGCTGCATCCATACGGCCGCTGCGGAAGTGCAGGTGCCCGAGGCGGGCCATCGCCTCGGCATCGTCCGGGTCTGCATCCAGTAGCGCCTGGAGATGGCGTGTGGCCGCCTCGAACCGTCGCTCCATCCCGAGGCCGTCGGCGGCCCAGAGGTGGAAATCGCGGTCTTGTGGACGGCTCTCCAGCCAGTGCTCGGCGAGTTCCACGGCGCGCGGATAATCGCCACCGTCCCACGCCGCCGTGAGCGCCGCCCACGCCCAGTCGCGGGGCGAGTCGGGATCCGGCAGCGAACGTTCGGTATGCATGGAGACAGGCTATGCCGAAGCACGTCGGATTGGAAACCCTGGCAGGTGGGCCGGATCCTCGTCGCCCCCCGATCCGGCCCGCCGGCCGACCGGGCCAACCAATTGACGGCCGCGAAAACGCTTGGCAATGTTTAAATGGTATGTCATCGCAGCCTGAACCACCGGATCGGTTTCTTGCGTTGTACAACGGCCGCCTCAAAGGGCTCCTCAGCCGTGCGGCCCATGACGATTTGGCTGCACGGTTACCGGCCGAGCGGCAGTGGTTCCTGATCGACCCGCAGGCGACGCCGAGCCCCACCTGTGCCGAGATCTCGGGCGAGGACGTGCGCGGTCAGATCGCCGGACTGGTGGACGAGCTCCAACCCCTCCACGGTCTCGGGGACGGCACGGGCTGGACCTTCGTCGCCGAGGTGGAGGGCGAGTGGACCATCAAGGTCTTCAACCCGCGGCAATGTGGCAGCGGCTGTGGCTGGCACAGCCCGACGCCGTGGCGCGTCTACTGCACCGTCCGCCCGTCCACGGCCGCCTGTGCCGCCATCGCCCCACCACCGCCGGACCCCGGCCGCTTCGAGGCGTTCGCCCGCCGTGCCCGGGGCCTGATGGGCGGGTAGCCCGCGGCCCGGCCGCCCTGCGCCGGTGAGCCCGCAGGAAGCAGCACCCGACTGGGACGCCCGCTACAGCGGCGGCCAGTACCGGTACGGCACCGAGCCCAACGGGTGGCTCGCCGCCCACGCCGAGTTGCTCACCCCTCCCGGACGCGCCCTCGACCTGGCGTGCGGTGAAGGGCGCGACGCCGTCTACCTTGCCGCGCTCGGCTTCGACGTCGAGGCGATCGATGCCTCCGCCGTCGCCCTGGCCAAGGCGCGACGGCTAGCAGCGAGCCGGGGTGTCCACGTCCACTGGCGACGGATCGACCTGGAAGCTCACTACGCGCCAGCCGCCACGACATACGACCTCATCGCCTGCCACAACTTCCTCCACCGCCCCCTGCTCGTCGCCCTCCCCGCCGCCCTGCGTGCCGGCGGCCTGCTGATCTACTCCACCTTCCTGGAAGGACAGGAGGTCTACGGTCGCCCGTCCAATCCCGACCACCTCCTCCACCGCGGCGAGCTCCTCCGCACCTGTGCCGACCTGGAGGTCCTCGACCACCAGGAAGGCCTCACCACCTACCGCGACCGCCCCGCCTACCGCGCCGCGATCGTCGCCCGGCAATGCTGATCTTCGACGGGTGCCGCAATGCCAGGCAGCCGGCGCACCCTTGACCGCCGGCGGGGTGGTTTCTACAGTCGCCCTCCCTCGCCTCAGGTTACTGCGCCGAAGTGGTGGAACTTGGTAGACACGCTGTCTTGAGGGGGCAGTGGGAGTAATCCCGTGGGGGTTCGAGTCCCCCCTTCGGCACCAGCGAGACGGCGCGTGGGGACGAGGCCTGGCGGCCACGAGGGAGGCCACGGCGTACCTATCCGGCGTCACAAGCAGGGTTCACCACTGGTCCTTCGGCTCCGTCAGACCATCTGCACGTGGGAAGCCGAGGGTCTGGAGGGCGGGATCGCTCTCGGCATCCACCTGGATCGCACCCGTGTAGATGGAACGGTGGCGCATCCAGCGGGACAGGAGGATCGAAAACAGGGTGGTGACCAGCAACGGGATGACCAGCCGGTAGTCACGGGTCACCTCGAAGACGATCATGGTCGCGGTGATCGGGGCACGGATGACGGTGCCGAGCACCACCCCCATCCCCACCACCGCGTAGATGCCGTAGTGGGGGATCTGTTCGGTCCACAACATGAGGGTCATGCCGTAGGCACCGCCGGTGAGGGCACCGATGAACAGCGCCGGGCCGAACAGGCCGCCCACGCCGCCCGCCGCCAGGGTCAATGACGTAGCGATGATCTTGGCGAGCAGCAGGCCGACCATCACCTCCAGGATGAAGCGCTCGGTCAGCGTCCCCTTGACGACCGACACACCGGTACCGAAGACCTCGGGGGCCAACAGGAGCAGCCCGCCGAGGGCGGCAAAGCCCAGGGGCGGCAGGGCCCACCTCGGCAGCGGCAGATGGCGGAACAGCACCTCCATCCAGCGCAGGCTGTTGGTGAACAGGGCCGCCGCCAGGGCACACACCGCAGCGAGCCCGGCAATGGCGGGCGCCGCCAGCCACCACGACTGCCGGGCGACGAACTGATACGGGGGCAGCGTCAGAGGCTCCCCGGCGCCGAGGTAGTGGGCCACCGCCGCCCCCACCACCGCCGCCACGATGATCGGGCTGGAGGTGCGCAGGGTGATCTCGGCCACCACGATCTCGAAGGCGTACGCCATCCCCGCAAGGGGGGCGTGGAAGATCGCGGCGATCCCGGCGGCCGCGCCCGCCGCTAAAAGAATGGCGCATTGCCGGGCGTCGAGGGCGAAGGCTGCACCGATACGGTTCGCCACCGCCGCCCCCACCTCCACGCTCGGCCCCTCGCGCCCGACCGAGCCGCCGGTGGCGATGGTCCACGCAGACATACCGACCTTCGCCAGGGCCTCGCGAAAGGTGATGGCGGGCCGTTTGCCGCGCACCGCACGCATCACCTCCGCGACGCCGTAGGCGCCGTAGCGGGGGGGCAATACCCGGCACAGCAGGCCGATCCCGACCCCGCCCAAGAGCGGCACCATGACCACCGACCACCACGGCGCCGACGCCAGGTTTGGAGGGAGCACCCCGAGGGCGAGGAGGCCCTGCCGCAGGTAATGGATCAGTGATTGATAGCCGCTGACCAGGATGCCGGTCACCAGACCCACGGCGCCGGTGATGATGAAGATCGCGAGGTCCTGCCGGCGCGGGCTAAACTGCCGAACGTCGAGCAGCACCCGCACCGGCGCGCATTCTGCGCCCCCCTCCTCAGCGGCTGGCGCTTGCGATGCTTCATCCGGGATCGCCTGGCGCCTGACCTCGGCCATCTATCTCCCCACCGGTTCGTCGTCGATTACGGCCCGCCGTTGTCTCAATCACCCGTACCGCAGATCCCCTAATGAATACAATATAGACTTCCTAGCACAGGTATCGTGGAAGGAGCGTGCTACGATCGCCCCCGATCTTGCCGCAGGAGTCCCAGTGAGCCGTCTCCACGTCCCCGAAGACCTCCTCGCCCGCTACGATCAGGCGGGCCCTCGTTACACCAGCTATCCGACCGCTCCCCAGTGGACCGAAGCGTTCGCGGCACCGGAGCTCGAGGCCCAGATCCGCACCACCAATGCGGACCCCGATGCGCCGCCCCTGGCGCTCTACCTGCACATCCCGTTCTGTGAGTCGATGTGCTACTACTGCGGCTGCAACATCATCATCAGCGGCGACACGGCCCACGCGGACCCCTACGCCGAACAACTGTTCCGCGAGGCGGACTGGTATCGCGCCCTGATCCGTCCCGACCGCCCGGTGGTGCAGTGGCACATCGGCGGCGGCTCCCCGACCTTCATGCGGCCGGACCAGCTCGACCACCTCCTCGGCGGTTTCCGCGAGCGGTTTCCGTTTGCCCCGGACGCGGAGCTGTCCATCGAGGTGGACCCCCGCCTCACCTCCACCGATCACCTCGACGTGCTGCGGCGCCACGGCTTCAACCGGGTCTCCATGGGCATCCAGGACTTCGACCCGGTGGTGCAGGAGACGGTGAACCGCATTCAGCCATTCGAGCTCACCCGGGACTTCATGGAGGCGTGCCGGGTGCGCGGCTTTGCCGATCTGAACGTCGACCTGATCTACGGCCTGCCCAAGCAGACACCGGAGAGCTTCATCCCCACGGTGGAGAAGATCATCACCCTCGATCCGGCACGCATCGCCCTGTTCAACTACGCCCACGTGCCGTGGATGCGCCCCTTCCAGCGCCGCTTCAACGAGGCGGACATCCCCCATGGTGAGGCGAAGATCACCATCCTCACCAACACCATCGAGCAGTTCACCGCGGCCGGCTACCGCTACATCGGCATGGACCACTTCGCCAAGCCCACCGACGAGCTCTCCACCGCCCAGGACGATGGCACCCTGCACCGCAACTTCATGGGCTACACCACCAAGGCCCGTACCCACCTCTACGGTATCGGCGTGTCGTCGATCTCCGAGGTGGGCGACTGCTACGCCCAGAACACCCGCAAGCTCTCGGCCTACAGCCGCAAGGTGAGCGAGGGCGTGTGGCCCACCATGCGCGGCATGCTGCTGTCGGACGACGACCGGCTGCGTAAGCGGGTGATCTCCGACCTGCTGGTCAACCTGGTCGTCGACAAGGGGAGGATCGCCGATGCCTTCCGCATCGACTTCGATGCCTACTTTGCCGACGCCCTGGCGAAGCTCGCACCGGCCGCGGCGGACGGCCTCATCGAGCTGTCGCCGGACCGGTTGCGCGTCACGGAGCTTGGCCGGGTCTTCATCCGCAACCTCGCCATGCCATTCGACGCCTATCTCGGCAAGCAGGCGGACGGCGCCAAGCCGATCTACTCCCGGACGGTGTAGTAGCAGTCAGCGGTTAGCATTTTGCTTTCAGCTCCCCCTCCGGGAAGGGGTTGGGGGGAGGGCCTTGAGAACGAGCACCCGGGTTGCGACAGCGCTCCGCAGAGAGCGGACTTCGACCGCCCCCACCCCGACCCTCCCCCGGAGGGGAGGGAGCTGACTGCTGAAAGCTGACCGCTCCACCCGCGCCATCGGCCGCAGCCCCCCGCCTCCTGCCCCATGAGCTCCCCGCGCCCCATCGTGCCGTCGAGCCCCTGGCCCGCATGGCTGCCATCGACCGGCGGCCTCACCCTCGGCTGCCTTCCGGTGGTGCTGATTAGCGGCGGCCTGCTGGCCGTTCACTTCGATCCCACGATGGCCCGCGCCTCGGTCGAAGCGATCGAGGAAGTGGTGCCGTTCGGCTTTGCGGTTCGCGGCCTCCACTACTTCGGCGGCCACCTGCTTCTGATCCTCGCCCTGGCACACGCGGCGGCGCGGCTCTGGACCCGAGACTATCGGCGTATGTCACCGGCCGCCTGGGCCACCGCCGTGCTCGCGCTGCCCCTGGTGGTGTGGGTGATGCTCTCCGGCTTCCTCCTGCGCGGTGACCCGGAGGCGGTCGGCGCAGCCGAGGTCACACGTCACCTCCTCGGCCTGCTCCCGGACGGTGGCCACACCCGGGCCTGCCTGCTCGGTACCACCCCGGCCGCCCTCTATGCGCAGCACGCAGCCACCGCCACACTCTTCCTGCTGGCGCTGGTCCTCGGGCATGCCCGTGTTGGCTGGCCCACAGCGACGGCCGTGGCCCTGCCGACCGCCGCCACGCTCGGCCTGGCGGCAGTCGCCAGCGCTCCGATCGCGCCCCAAGGGACCGACCCGGTGCACGCCCCGTGGTACCTGCTGGGGCTACAGGAGGCCCTCGCCCGCACGCCCCACCCGGCGTGGCCCTTCCTTCCCCCGCTCGCGCTGCTCGCCTGGCTCCTAGTGGTGCCGCGCATCACCGACCGGTGGCTGCACACGGCCGTCGTGCTCGTCGTCGCGCCGTACCTGCTACTCACCTTCCTCGGCTGGATGCGTTAGCGCGGCTCCCATGATCGACCCACTCCGCGCCCTGGGCCGCCGCCTCGATACCCCCCTCGTGATCTGCCTCGTGGTGGCGTGGCTCGCGATCGGCGCGGCAGTCTGGCGCGAGGCGGCTCGCGACCGTCAGTGGCGCGACGCGCCCCTCGCCAGCGAGGTGCATGGCCGGCCGGAACGGTGTCTCGCGTGCCACGCGGGCATCACCGGCCTGGCGCCCGCCCACGACCCCGAGGCCCTCGGCTGTTCGTCCTGCCACCTGGGCGATCCCCTGGCCTTCGACGAGGATCGCGCCCACGCGGGATTGGAGTCGTTTCCCGGCGACCTGACCACCGCCGCACAGAGCTGCGGCCGGGCCGCATGCCACGCCGAGGCCGTTCGCCACGTCACGGGCAGCCTGATGAACACCGGCCGCGGCATGGTCTCCGTGGACCGCTTCTGCTTCGGGGAGCAGGCGACGCCGGATGGTGGACCGATCTTCGCCGACCTCGCGGGGGAGGAGGACCTGACCCCGGCGGACGACCACCTCCGCCGTCTCTGTGCGAGCTGCCACCTCGGCAACCGCCGCGACGACCACACCCTGGACCGCTTCACCCGCGGCGGCGGCTGTGCCGCCTGCCACCTGGCGGAACCGAATCCGTACCCGGATCCTAGCCGCCATCGCCGATTGACGGTGCGCGTCGACTC
>JASFUG010000120.1:0-8761 GCA_050050395.1 Nitrospirota bacterium | reverse complement strand
CGCGGCCAGCGATGCGGGGCGCTGGTGGTGCTAGGCAGCGCGACCCCCTCGTTCGAGGCCCTGCACGGTGCCGCCACCGGCCGTTACCAGCGGCTCGGCATGAGGGGCCGCGCCACCGGCCGCGACCTCCCGGAGGTCCACCTGGTGGACATGCGCCGTGCCCTGCAACGCGGGCACTTCTCCGAGCGGCTCATCAAGGCGATGGGGGAGCGGCTGGCGCGCGGTGAGCAGACCCTGCTGTTCCTCAACCGCCGCGGCTACGCGCGCGCCGTCCAGTGCACCGCGTGCGGGGAGGCCCTCGGCTGCCCGCACTGCGCGATGACCCTGACCTACCATCGTGTCGGTGGTGTGGGGCGGTGCCACTGCTGCGGCTACCAGGCGGCGCCGACCCTGGCGTGCCCCGCATGCGGCAAGGCGAGCCTGCAACTTCTGGGCGTCGGTACCCAGAAGCTGGAAGAGCGGCTCCGCGGCCACTTCCCGGATGCCCGCATCGTGCGCATGGACCGCGACACCACCGCCCATCGCGGCGCCCACGGCTCCCTGCTGGAGCGCATGCACTCACGGAACGCCGACATCCTCCTCGGTACGCAGATCGTCACCAAGGGCCACCATCTCGGCGGCGTCACCCTGGTCGGGGTGATCCTCGCCGATCTCGGCCTCCAGGTCCCCGACTTCCGGGCCGGCGAGCGCACCTTCCAGCTCCTCTCCCAGGTCGCCGGCCGCTGCGGGCGGGAGGAGCCGGGGGAGGTGATCCTCCAGACCTACCAGCCGGACAACCCGACCCTCCGGGCGGTGGCTGCGCACGACTACGACGGCCTCGTCGAGCGGGAGATGGAGACCCGCCGGGCCCTGCACCTGCCGCCCTTCGGCCGCCTCGTCCTGCTCGCGGCAGAGGCCCCCGCGGAAGCGGCGGCCCGCGCCCACATCCAGGAGGTCGCGGCCTGGTGGCACGACCATGCCGGCGACCACCTCCGCGTCCTCGGTCCGACCACCCCGATGGTGGCGAAGGTCGCCGACCGCTACCGCTGGCAGCTCCTCCTCGTCGGCCCGCGACCGCCCCTCCACGCCCTGCTCCGCGAGTTCCGTACCAAGCCCATTGGGTCCCGCCCCCCCCGCGGCGTCCGCGTCAAGATCGACGTCGATCCCCTCCAGGTGGCCTGAACGGTCGGCAAGGGTCAAACGGCGTGTCGACGCGCATGAGGGTGGCTGACGATCGGGGAACAGTTACTCCAGGGTGGTCCGGGCGTGATCGTTCACGGCAAGACCACTTGCGGCCATGGCGCCAGGGCGAGAGGAGCGCCCTCCCACCAGGCACAGCGCCGTGCACGAGGCGAATGGATCCGGACTGAAAAACGGGTCACGCCTGGTGGTGGGCGAGGATGTCGTCGATCTCGGTCAACGTGAACTTGTTCAGCTGCACGACCTTGGCCTCATAGCGATAGGTCGGCGGCAGGATCCCCATCGCCTCCTCCCGGCTGTCGACGTCGACGATGATCCAACCGCGATGGTCGCCGTCCTTGCAGCCCCAGTCGGCATTGGTGAGGAAATGCGACCCCGTCGTCAGCAAGAGTCGGATCGCCTTGGCGCACGCCACCGTCTCCGCTTCGTGCGGCAATTCGATGAGAAATCTAGCCATGGAAGGAAGTCTCCTTTCGTATCTTGGTTTGCTGTCAGCGTTGCGTACCGTTTACCCCGAGCTCATCTATTGCTCGTGGTGCAATTCTGCATGGGCGGCATCTCGTTCACGCGTCCAGACCTGCAAGCCGTGCATTCGCCTGTGAACGCCGTACCCGCGGACCGTACGCGGCGCCCCTCTCGGTCCGGCACACAGCCCCCCTTACCATGGCGAGTCTTCCCGCCCTTGCTCTTCCGCGTCAAGGAGAGCCGGCAACGTGCCCCGCTATCACATCCCGCTCCCGGGCCTCGGCATCCCCGAGCGCCTGGGTGGCAGGTGTAATCGCATACCCTTGCGCCGACGCGCCGCCCGACTGCGGCGGCCCGCTCGATCCGCGTCCTGCTAACCCGCATTTAGAATTCATCCGGCATTGACGGCGGTGGTGGCGGCCCCTCGCCTTCGCCGACCACCACCGGCTCTGGCTCGGGGATCCGTTCGACCCGCGCCAGGCGGGTGGCGCGCGCCTCGGTGATCCGGTACGCCACCTTCTTCCCGGCGAGGCATCGGTCGAGCAGGTACGCCACCGTAATCTCTCTCGTCTCGTCGAATCCTGCGACGTTCACGGTGATTGCCGGAGGAATTCCCGGGTAGTCGCGCACGGTCTCGATCTCAACCTTGACGTCGAGGCCGTCGTCGGGCCGCTTCTGCAACCTGCATCCGGCCGCGATTCGCTCCTCATCCTGGAACAGGATCGGCAGTCGTACCGTCTTCATTGCCCACGGCTCGAACTGCGGCGGAGGCAGTGCCTCCATCTCCCACCACCTGCGCGTCCCTAGGGCGTCGAGGGCCGGGACCTGATTCGTACCGCAGTGAACCTCGCCGTCCTCCACGTGATAGGACGCCCACTCGTTGATGAACTCGACGGTGAGCCCCAGCGGCACGAGCTTGTGACGGATGTAGTCGTCGAATACCCAGTGCTCCCCGACCACCGGGCCGAACGGCTTGGCCATCAGGCAGAGACAGCGGCCGTCCGCGCGGGTGACCACCAGCATGTTCGTGCTGTCGGCGGTGTCGGCGACGGTCACGCCTTGCTCGATGGTGAACAGGACCGGGATCTCGATGAAGTCGGAGTCCCGCAACCCCAGCTCTCGCTTCAGCGGCGCCCGGCTGCCCTCGTCGATCTTTCGTTGCAGCTCCACCGCATCCGTGAGCCGCCGGTCCTGCAGATAGGATGTGATGTCCTGGGGCCGGTAGCGCCAGGCGCCGCCCTCTCTGATCGCGCTCACCACACAGCCGTTCCATGCCGTGGCCGCGGGGGGATCCTGCTGGTCGGGGACGAACGGGGACGGCAGGCCAGGGCCGCGTGGCACGAAGAGCGGTCCGAACTCCGCGTTCAGGGCCTCCTCGACGGCCTCCCGTGACACCGGGGTGGCCCGTTTCCTCACCCGCTCCGCTTTGTCGTATAGGGTTGCCAGACCACCGGCCGGTGCATTGGGCCGGGAGAAGTGGGACGCACCGTAGGTGAGGATGTAGGCGAGCAGGGGACTGGCCACGAGCACGCGGTAGGGGCGCTGTGGGCCATCCCACGGCCGGTCGCGCCAGTTCCGGCGGCAATCGGGGACGAAGGTGATGACCTCGTCGGCGTGGCCGACCTTCAGCCAGTCGGTATCGAGCTCGATGGGCTTCTGGACCCCCTGCGCCGCAAAGAAGTTCTTCAGCCGGCACGGAGAGTGCTGCGTGTGGCCGAAGACGATCCGGCCGTAGGGCCACTTCTTGGTCGGTGGACTGACCATGTAGTTACCGCCTTGCGTCGTGCGGGTCACCACCTGGTAGTGCAGCCGCGACGAGACGAGACCGACACTGCGGGCCTCCCCCTCGGGGAGCGCCTGTCTGACCTTTTCCAAGGTGTCGTTGGTCCGATCGTTGAAGAAGCCCGACTGGTTATCCTCGATGTCGGAGACGAGGACCCGCGTCGCTCGGCTCGGAGCCGTGGAATATCCCGCCTTGAAGGCGTCGCGCACAAAGGGTCGATTGCCCTGCGTGCAGTAGTCCTTGAACTTGATATCGCGGTTGAACCTCGACAGGGAGGCCTGGAGCTGTGCACAGCTGTAGCGGGTGTTCACGGTCTTGTAGCCCGCCACCACCATCGCGGTGCTCTCCAGATCGCTGGCCATGATCCACGGGGCGATGCGCAGTACCGCCATCTGCTCCGAGGGCTGCCCGACTTCGGGAATGAACTTGAACAGGAGGGCGATCTCCCAGTCGTCCCGGTCGTCGTCCGCCAGTCCGGGATAGTCGGTGGCCTCGATCCACAGGTCGGCGCGCTGGGCGCGCTCGATGGCCGAATAGACCTCGCACCAATCGTTGATCTCGAAGGCCAGGGGACCATCCGGCGGTGGGCCGATCACCAGCTCGGCGCCCTCGCAACGACCTCCGACCTCCCCCCCCCGATCGTCGTCGAAGACGCGCACCTTGTGCGGGTTGTCCACCACCAGCAACGCCTCCCAGCCGGGGGTGTAGTCGCCATGCCACTCGAAGTGAATCGGCAGGCGTTCGACGACCACGTCGCCGTGCCGGTAATCGCGCCGGTTCACCAATACGATGGCGCCGCGGCCGCCGCTCCCCCACTCCCAGCGGCCGTCATCGGCCAGGGCGTACCCCTCCACCGCCCCTGCTCGGTGGTCGTCGACGTACATCTGCAGACCGGTCGGGTCGGTGATGACCGGGTTTTGCCCGTGCCTGCGCAGGACCTGGAGCGCCCTGTGTCTTGTAGCTGGCGGTGGGTCCCACCGGCACTGGACGTCCAGCTTCTCCGCAAGGTAAGCCCTGACCGCTTCGGGTCGGGCCACGAGCCGGTCTGGCCGGTCACGGTGCTTCAGCACCACGAGGCGTTGAAACCGCTCGTCGGTCTCGATGCCACCTTTCTCGACGAACTCCCGTGCCCGCACGCCGCTGTATGCCCCGCCGTCGCGGGAAAAAATCCACAGGTCGGTCCATCGCATGACGTCACCTCTCCGCCGATCCACCCTCGGCGCCACCGGTACTGCTGCCGTGCACCCCCATGGGCCACAGCCATGGCCCCACCAGTGAGATAGACCTCTGGTGTCTCATCGGCTAGCCCCCATATGCCTCGCGCAGGGCATCCTGGGTTCGCTGGTCGGCTTCGCCCGTCGCCGCGATCCCCTTGCTGGCCTGGAAGGCGGCGATGGCCTGCGTCGTGTCCGCCGTCAGTAGCCCGTCGATCGGCCCGTCGTAGAACCCGAGGTTCTCGAGCCGCCCTTGCACGCCGCTGATCTCCTCGACCGGATCCAGGTCACCGAGGTCGAAGACGAATTCGTCTTGCTCTGCGCCCAGCAGCAGGACGGCCTCTCGCGCCTTCGGTGGGATGGGCTGAATCACGTAACCATCGCCATCCGTGGTCGACGAAATGAGACTCCCGTCGATGTTCAGCACGTACGGCTCGCCGGCCCGCGGCGTGCCGTCCGCGTGGGAGAACTGGAGCCGGAGCATCTCCGGCACGCCCTTGCGCCGGAAACGGTGCCGCTCCTCGGCCCCGCCGGAGACCTCCTTCAGCTCCTTTGCCCGCAGGTAGACGACATCGCCCGGGAGGAGGACGTTCGGATCCCTGCGCTTCTCCCGCAACTCGCGGTTCTTCGAGTCGTCCCAGAGGGTGCCCGGGAACATCCCGTACCGGAAGGCAATGTTGGCGATGCAGTCACCCGCCTTGACCGTGTACGCGCGGTAGCCGGCGTTCCCCGCGCCATGGGCTTGGGCGCGAGACTCGACATCGGTTGTACCCGCTTCCCACCTGTACCTACGTCTCCGTCCCCCCGCGAGCCGATCGAAACGGCCATGGACCCGCTGCTCCTCGCCGTGGTGCAGGAAGCGCAACATCGCCGTCCATCCTCATGGATCCGGGCCCCGCCTTCTGCTTCAAGTTTAACGCACCGCGAGGCGGCGATAGGCCCGCCGTGCACTCTGGACACCCGGGCATTCTCGACCGCGAACGCGCCGGGCGGCGTCACGTTCCCTGGGAAGATGGGGTGGCGGGTGCCTTGCCGGGGGCGAAACGGCCGGAGTGGCTGAACGGCAGGCGGCCGAGGTGGGCAACGTGCAGGTGACCCGTGAGGTCGTACGCGATCTCCTGGCTCCTGCCCAGGCTGCCGATCTGGCGCATCCAGTCCAGCAGGGTGGTGGTGACCTCTACAGAGACCAGCGACTCGCCGAGGCGTGGAATGCTCACCGCCTCGCTGGTGACGCCGGACGCGAGCCGGGCACCGTTCACGGCCAGCTGGAAGTCGACGCCCGAGAGATCGATGGCGAAGTCGTTCGGGTTACGGAGCCGCAGGTCGACGCGCACGCGCTGCTCGAACAGGGTCGCACCGAGGGGCGTGATGTTCGCCAGCGACACTTCGGGAACGATGATCTGCGGGCGAAAGGTCGCGCAGCCCGCGATGAGGGACAGCAGGGCGACGGCGAGGGCGAGGTGGCGGCGGATCACCGTGATAGTGTAACGGTTCGCTGCCGCGATTGCGCCAGTCCGTGGGACCGCCTGCGGCGGTGCAACACCGTCATGGCAACGGAAGCTCTGCGGCCAGCGCCTCTGGGCAGATATCCGAAGCCGGGACTCAGCGTCGGCCGTGCATTACGCGGCATAACCGCCACAGCGCCGGCATCACGTCTTCAAAGATCCTGTACAGGTCCTCGAACTCGAGCCCGTAGCGGATGCTGCCGTCATCATCCACGCCCGTCCAGCGAACCGTCGCCTGTACCGTCACCGGCGCGTCTGAAATGACCGGTTCGATGCAGAGCTCTACCCGCTGACCGACGTTGAGCGCCACCATGTCCTCAGGCGACCATCGCAGGCAGACGCCGCCCGTGCTGATGTTGACGGGCACGGCCGTGCGCACCGTACCATCTTCCATTACCAGGCCGACGCTCAATGCCGCCTCGAGTTCGGCGGAGATGCGGTCATGCCGGCGGCGCTCCACTGTGACCGATGGCTTCTTGCTGGAGGAGGTCATCGCATCTCCCGAGGTATCAAGGGAATTCACCCGATTATTGGCATAGGATAACTGGGGCTCGATCACGGCTGACAGGGCTCTGGTGCGTCATGGCCAGTTGCGGCCGGCGTCATCATGAGCGTCATCGCGGGTAGGGGTGCCATCTTCCCCATCGAAGCGGGCGCGGCCGATTGTGGCGCTCGGCGAAGGCTGGTCGCGAGGCGCGGCCGGGAAACCGTGGGGGGCCTGTTGCTCATCTCGGGCCGTGGCGCCGGTCGAACAGTCGGGACAGCGACGCGCCGACATCATCCGGGCAGCCGGCTCCGTCCTGGAACTCGAAGCCGTAGCGGATCTTGCCGGAGTCGTCGGCGTCCCGCCATCGCACGGCGGCATGCACTGTAATGGCCCCATCGAATGAGCAAGGCTGGAGATTGAACTCCACGTCCTGCCCCACGTCGACCACCACCATACGCTCGGCGGGCCATCGTACGGAGATGCCGCTGGCGCTGAGATTGACCACCTCGCCGGGATGTTCGGTGCCGTGTGCCAGCACCAGGCCGACTCGCATGGCCGTGTCGAAGTCGGAGGACAGGCGGTAGTGGCGGCGTCGTTCGCGAGTGACGGCGACCGTACGGTCGGATGGTGCCATGGGATCTCCTGGTGTGCCGTGCTGCACGACTCCCATATCGACACAAGGTCGCTGTGTCGAAACGCCACTGCTCACGCGGGAGGATCGGTTGACCGCAGACTGCATCCAGCGCGGTCCGGATCGCATCAGTGATCGACCGCGGTCTTATTGACGGCGTTTCGATTGAACACCGGCGCCACCAGGGCGGTGTTTCGCGCCCCCGAGGGACGCGGGCGCCGCGGGGAGTTACCGGCGAGTCCGGCGGGCGTTAAACAGCCGCCAGAGATCCGGGCTGAGCCGATTGACGACCTCATCCAGATTCCGGAACTCCAAGCCGTAACGAATGTTGCCCTCGTCGTCGGCACCGAGCCATCGCACCTCGGCACGGACGGTGACCGGGCCATCGGCCGTACAGGACTGGATCCGGAGCGTTACCCTCTGGCCGATATTGAGCACCACGACCTTTTTCGACGGCCATCGCAGGCAGGTGCCACCGGCGCTGACGTTGACCAGCTCGGCGGGATGCTCGGTGCCGTCGGACAACACTAGGGAGACGGTGAGGGTCCCGTCGAGGCCCGAGGAGACGCGGTACTGGCGGCGCGGGTCCGTGGTGACGGTCCTGTTCTTGGTCGGTGGTGACATCGGAGTTCCCCCGGATATTCTGTCGTTTCACCCCCCTATCGACATGACATAGCGGCACCCAAACCGACGGCTGGTAGTGTTCGGCACGGACCGCCACCACGATCGCGTCGTGGTCGGCCCGACAAACGCCCGGGGAACACAGCGGCAAGCCGCCACGATTCACAACTCGATCTGTGCACCCAGCTCCACGACCCGATCGGCCGGGATGTGGAACTCGCGCCGGGCAGTGGCGGTGTTGCGGGCGATCCACACGAATAGCCACTCCCGCCACCGCGGCATTCCCGGCCGCTCGGTGGGGAAGGCCGTCTCGCGACCGAGAAAGAAGGTCGCCTCTTCTACCTCCACCGGGAGCCCTTCCTCGCCACAGCGCGCCAGGACGTGGAAGACACTCGGTTCCTCCATGAAGCCGTAGCTTGCCACCACCCGGTAGAAGTGGTCGGCCAGCTGCGAGATGCGGATTCGTTCGTTGCGCGGGAGCCGCGGTCGGTGCTCAGTGACGAGGGTCAGGAAGATGTTTGTCTCGTGCAGCACGTGGTTGTGGCGCATGTTCTGCAGGAAGCTGGCGGGGATCCCGTCCGGATGGCTGGTCAGGAAGATCGCCGTCCCGCGGACCCGGGAAGGCGCCTGCTCGGCCATCTCCGTGCGCAGCGCCTCCAGGGTCCCCGCCTGTTCCTGGATGCGCACCGCGAGTAGCTCGCGACCCCGCCGCCACGTCGACATGATCACGTAGCCCAGGACCCCGACCAGGAGGGGGATCCAGCCGCCGCGGCTGATCTTGAGGCCGTTCGCCGCGAGGAAGGCGACGTCGACCATGCCCAGCGCCAGCGTAGTCGCCAGGGCCAGGCTGCGGGGCCAATTCCAGCTCTCGCGCAT
>JASFUG010000119.1:0-8796 GCA_050050395.1 Nitrospirota bacterium | reverse complement strand
GAAACAGCGGCAGCAGCGGTGTGATCATCTCGCTCGCCGTGTCGTTGAGCAGCGACACCAGCCCCAGCACCACGACGGTCCGGGGGAGGGGGCGGCGCGGAGCGTGACTCACGGCAGGGCTACGCTTGGCCGGTCAGGGACAAGCCGCGGCGCGGTCCTGACCCAGCCACGGGGCGTGGAACCACGCCTCGACCCCGGGCGTGCGGATCGCCGGCTGCGCGACCGGATAGGTGAGACAGGTCAGGCGCGGATAGTTGTCGAGGTCGGCGTGGATCTGACACGTCGCCTCCACCGTCGCCCCGTCCAGCTCAAACCGCGACCGGATCACCCGGATGCGATCCGCCGTGGCCGATGCGAGCTCCATGGTCCCGTCGCTCCTCTTCCCCCCGAGACACCGCTCAATCGACAGTCCTTCCGCATTGAGCTTTACCTCGGCCCATCCCGAATAGGCTCGTCCTTCCGCCCCCGGACTGCGCCCGACGATCTCGTACTCCCCGGTGAAAAACGAAGCTGGCGGACCTCCCTCTTTCGCCATGGCTGATGCAGCGAGGAGTAGCAGCGACATGACGCTGAAGCGTGACGTAAGGCGTTTCAATGGATCGGGCATCCACCGTTCGGGCGAATTCAGACCGCCGGTTACCACGCTAACGATGCTCTACTCCCGTTTATAACCACGAAGGACACGAAGGTCACGAAGAGGTGATCGGCGTGCGCTCGTCGCGTGCCCGTGCCCTTCGTGGCGAAGAAAAGATGGGGACTCGTCTGTCATCGCTACCATTGCCGCCACCTGTCGCCTTCGTTCTCTCCACTCGCAATCCGTACCGATCTGCGTAATCTGCGGCTAAGTCGACGCAGGGAAGACCTCTACAGTCCTATTCGTAGGTTTCGCTCATCCACGGCGCCGTCAGCCGCTGATGCTTTCGTCCGACATAGGTGCGAACCACCCGTAGACCGCCGGGAGCACCAGGAGGGTGAGGAGGGTCGAGGTGATCAGGCCGCCGATGACCACCGTGGCGAGGGGGCGTTGCACCTCGGCGCCGGCGGAGGTGGCGAGGGCCATGGGGAGGAAGCCGAGGCTCGCCACCAGGGCGGTCATGAGGACTGGGCGCAGGCGGACCTTGGCGCCCTCGATGGCAGCCTCCGCGGGGGCCATTCCTTCGATCTGCCGGTCGGCGATGTAGCTCACCAGGACCACGCCGTTGAGCACCGCGACGCCGAACAGGGCGATGAAGCCGACACCGGCGGAGATCGACAGCGGGTAGCCACGGGCCGCCAGGGCGAGGAGGCCGCCGGTGAGGGCCAGCGGGACGTTGAGGTAGATCAGGGTGGCGAGGCGGCCGGAGCCGAAGGCGGTGTAGAGGAGGACGAAGATGGCGAGCAGGGCGAGGGGCACCAGCAGGGCGAGGCGCCGGCTCGCCTCCTCCAGGTTCTCGAACTGGCCGCCCCACTCCAGGACCCAGCCGGAGGGCAGGGCCACCTGTTGGGCCACCGCCCGCTTGGCCTCGGCCACGAAGCTCGCCAGGTCGCGGCCGCGGACGTTGACCTCTACGGTGGTGCGGCGGCTGACGTTCTCGCGGCTGATCTGGGCCGGGCCGTCGACCACCTCGATGGTGGCGAGCTGTGCCAGGGGGATCAGCCGTGCCCGCCCGGCAGTGGAGGCGGGAAGGGGGATGGCGAGGTCGCGGATGCGATCGAGATCGCGCACGGAGGGGGCGAAGCGCACCTGGAGGGTGAACCGCTTCTGGCCCTCGATCACCGTGCCCACCGGCTTGCCTCCCAGGGTCTCGATGACGTCGAGGACGTCGCCGGCGGCGAGTCCGTGGCGGGCGATGGCGGCGCGATCGATGCGGATGCGCAGCACTGGCAGGCCGGTGGTCTGTTCCGCCTTGGCGTCGGCGGCGCCGTTGATGCGCGAGACCGCCTGCACGATCGCCTCTGCCACCGCGGCCATGCGATCGATGTCGTCGCCGTAGACCTTGATCGCCACGTCCGAGCGCACCCCGGAGATGAGTTCCGAGACCCGCAGCTCGATGGGCTGGGAGTAGGAGTAGATGGCGCCCGGCACCTGCTCCTTCAAGGTGTGGTCGATCGCCTCGATCAGCGCCTCCTTGGAGTCGAACCGCCAGGTCTCGGGGTCATTCAAGATCAGATAGGTGTCGGAGATCTCCACCCCCATCGGGTCGGTGGCGATCTCCGGCCGGCCGGTGCGGGAGGTGACGGTGGTCACCTCCGGGAAGGCCTCGCGGATGGCGGCCTCGACCTGCAGGCTGATGCGGTTGGACTCCTCCAGGGAGATGGAGGGCAGGCGCCAGATCTGCAGGGCGATCGCGCCCTCGTCGAGCCGGGGGATGAACTCCGCCCCCAGGAAGGGAACCACCGACAGGCTGGAGCCGAAGGCCACCACCGCCACCGCGAAGGTGATCGCCGGCCGGCGGGTGGCGATGCGCAGCAGTGGGCCGTAGGCACCGCGGGCGAGGCGGAAGAGCAGCGGCTCTTTCTCCCTCACCCGTTTCAGGAAGAGGCTCGCGAGGACGGGCATCAGGGTGAGGGCCGCCACCAGGGAGGCGGCGAGGGCGAAGACCACAGTGAGGGCCATGGGCCGGAACATCCGCCCCTCGATCCCCCGCAGGGCGAGGATCGGGAGGTAGACGATGAGGATGATCCCCACCGCGAACAGGACCGGCCGCGCCACCTGGTGGGCCGCGGCCCGCACCTTTTCCAGGTGGGGATGGGCATCGTCACGGTGGTGGTGAAGGTGGCGCACGATGTTCTCGATCATCACCACCGAGCCGTCGACGATGAGGCCGAAGTCGATCGCCCCCAGGGACATGAGGTTGCCGGAGATCCCGGCCCAGCGCATGGCGGTGAAGGCGGCGAGCATGGAGAGCGGGATTGCGGCGGCGACGATCAACCCCCCGCGCAGGTTACCCAGCAGCAGCAAGAGGACGAGGATGACGAGGGCACCGCCTTCCAGCAGGTTGGTGGCGACGGTGCGGATGGTGCGGTTCACCAGCTCGGTGCGGTCATAAAAGGTGTCCAGGATCACGCCCGGCGGCAGCCCCGGTTTGATCTGCTCGATCTTCGCCTTCACCGCCTCGGTGACCGTGCGGGAGTTCTCCCCCAGGAGCATCATCACGATGCCAACCACAGCCTCGCGGTCGCCGTCGCGGGTGGCGGCGCCCTGCCGCACCATGGGGGCCAGCTCGACCCGGGCGAGGTCGCGGACGTAGACCGGCGTGCCGTCGCCGCCGGTGTCCACCACGACCCGCTCCAGGTCCGCCAGGTTCTCGATCAGCCCCTCGCCGCGTACCAGGTATTGCTCGCCGGCATGGGCGATGTAGGCGCCGCCGACGTTGCGGTTGTTGCGCTCCAGGGCCTCCACTACGTCGCCGACGGTGAGGCGGTAGGCGGCGAGGCGGTTCGGGTCGAGGGTCACCTGGTAGGTCTTCAGCTCGCCGCCGAAGGCGTTCACCTCCACCACCCCGGGGACCGAGCGGAGCTGGTAGTTGACGAACCAGTCGAGGACCTCGCGCAGCTCCATCGGGGTGTAGCACTCGGCGGTGTCCGGGCCGTCACCGCACGGATTCTCGGCCCGCACCTCGAACTGGTAGATCTCCCCCAGGCCGGTGGAGATCGGCCCCATCTCGGGCGTTCCGAAGTCCGCCGGGATCCCCTCCCGGGCCGACACCAGCCGCTCGCCGACGAGCTGCCGGGCCCAGTAGATGTCGGTCCCCTCCTCGAAGACCACGGTGACCACGGAGAGGCCAAACTTGGAGACCGAGCGGATCTCCTCCAGGCGCGGCAGGCCGCTCATGGCGGTCTCTACCGGGAAGGTGATGAAGCGCTCCACCTCCTCCGGGGCGAGGCCCGGGGTATTGGAAAGGATCTGCACCTGGACGTTGGTGACATCGGGCACCGCGTCGATCGGGAGCTGGCCCAGGGAGCGGATGCCCGCCACCACCACCAGCAACCAGGCGGCGAGGACCAGGAGGCGGTTGTTCAGGGAGAAGTCGATGAGGCGGTGCATGGGCTCTTCCTAGTCACGTGGCGGCAGGCTCCCTCCCCCTCCGGGGGAGGCTCGGGGAGGGGGCGTTTGGAAAAAGCACTCGGTCCCATGGTGCGCCCGATGCGTTGCCGTTTCCGTACACCCTTCCCCTGGTCCCCTCCCGGAGGGAGGGGGGCTCGGCGGACTCGGCTGCGGGGAGAATCGGCTCAATGGTGGTGCCCTCCCCCGAGCCCCTCCTTGCCGACCTCCGACTTGAGGATAAAGGCGCCGCGGGTGACCACCGGCTCGCCCTCGGCCACCCCCGATCGGATCTCCACATAGGCCGGATCCATTACACCGGTGACCACCGCGCGGCGCTCGTAGTGGCCGGGCTCCTCCTCCACGAAGCAGATGGTCGCCTGCCCATCGCGCTGGATCGCGGCCCGGGGGACGGCCACCACCCGCTCGCCTCGCCCGACCTGGATCTCCACGTTGGCGAACATCCCCGGCAGCAGGCGGTGGCCTTGGTTCGCGACCACGATCCGGGCCTGGGCCGTGCGGGTCTCCTCGTCCACCGTCCGCGAGAGGAAGTCCAGCCGCCCCCGGAAGCGCTCGTCCGGATAGGCGGCAACGCTCACCCACGCCTCGGCGCCCATGGTGAGGCTTCCCAGGTCGCGTTCGTAGACCGCCGCCTCCACCCAGACGGAGGAGAGGTCGGCGATCTGAGCCGTGGCACTCTCCGGTCCCACCTGCTCGCCGAGGGTGGCATTCAGGGCGATGACCTCGCCGTCGATCGGGCTGGTTAGGGCGAAGACCGAGTGGGAGTGTTCATGGTGAGGCGCCAGCTCATCGATCTGGGCCTGGCTCATGCCGTAGAGGTGGAGCTGCTCTTCCGCCGTGTCCAGCCGCGCCTCCACCCGGGCCAGGGCCGCCCGAGCCTCGATCTGGCGCTTCTCCGCGGCGATCCCCTCGGCGCGCAGGGCCTCCACCCGGGCCATCTCGGCGGTGGCCAGGCCGCGCTCCGCCTGGAGCTCCAGGTAGGTGGCGACCGCCTCGCCGAGGGGGAGGGAGTCGAGGTAGATCACCGGCTCCCCGGCCTGCACGCGGTCTCCCAGCAGCTTCACCAGCCGCACCACCTTGCCCTCCACCCGCGGCGAGAGGTGCACCTCCCGGTAGCGGTCGAGGCCCACCTGCCCGGTGGCGGCGAGGGTGCGGGCGAGGGAATGGCGTCCCACCATCTCCACCTCGAGCCCCGCCGCCTCGATCTGGGCCGGGGAGAGCTCCACTACCCCCTCCTGGTGCTCGTCGTGGCCCGCGTGTCCCACTTCCTGGTGGGTCTTTTCTTCGTGGCTCTCGTGGTCCCGTTCAGCAAAGGCCGGCACAGATAGGCAGAGCGACAGAGCAAGGGCCGTGGCGAGAGACTTCCTCCACGTCGACCGCATGGAGCGGGACGCTCCATGCGGTCTGATGATGGGCGCGAGCCTGCCATCCACGCGAGGTGAAGCCACCCGGATCTGTGCCGGGTGGCGAGGGGGGCGCGTGGCGTCCCCCTCCATACCAGGGCGGGCTTCAGCCCGCCGCATGGCGATGCTCGGGTGAGACGGCGTTGGCCGGTTGAGAACGGCCCTACCTATCTGCGCCGTGTTTTCGTGACTATCTTTATTCATCTATGGTTCCTCGTGGGTGGTGCTGGGTCGCCAGGGCATCCACCCCGATGGCGCGGTCCAGGTCGATCCGCGCCTGCCACGCCTCGAGCAGCGCCTGCAGGTGGTCGAAGCGCGCGGCCGCCACCTGGGCCTGGGTGACCGTGAGGGTAGTGAGGTCCATCTCGCCCAGCTCGTAGGCGCGGTGGATGCGCCGCAGGTGGACGTCGAGCCCGGGCAGGATCTCGGTGTTGAACAGCGCCACCTCCTCCAGGGCGGCGACCAGGGTGGCACGGGAGCGCTCTGCCTCCAGGCGCAGCTCGGCACGTACCCGGTCGGCCTCGGCGGCCAGGCCCGCGCGATCGGCGCGCGCAACGCCGATCGCGTCTTGCTGGCGGTGGAAGAGCGGCAGAGGCAGGGAGAGTCCGACTCCCAGCAAGGTATCGCGGCTCTCTTCCTCCCCGGCGTGGGCGTTCACGGTCAGGGTCGGATAGCGGGCGGCGTGGGCGAGGGCGAGGTCCGCCTCGACCGCCTCCCGTTCGCGGTCGAGGGCCACGAGGCGGGGATGTTGCTCCATTAGAGGCGCCAGCTCGACGAGGGGCGGCGGTGGGGGGGGCGGCACCAGCGCCACCGGCTCCACCGCCGGGAGGTGCTCGATTCCCAGGGCCAACGCCAGCCCCCGGCGGGCGGTGGCGGTGGCGCGCGTCTCCTCCAACCGCCGGCGCAGGGCCTCGGAGCGCGCCAGGGAGGCGAGGGCGACGTCCGCGTCCGCCACATCGCCGGCCGCATAGCGAGCGCGGGCGATGGTGACCAGCCGGTCGTTGAGGGTCACCATCTCCGCCGCCACTTCCTCGCGACGCTCGGCGACCGAGAAAACGGTAAACGCATCTCTCACTTCGGCGGCAACCTCGACACGCAGAGCGGCCAGCTCCATGTCCAGGGCGTCGAGACGTCGGCGCGCCGCAGCCACGCGATGGCCCCGCTGACCCGCCACCTCGACGCGCTGGCTCAGTGACACCTCCCAGTCAGTGGTGGTGTCGTCCGGACCGTCGCGGTTCGTCCAGTCGCCGCCGAGCTCCGGGTTGTCCGGAACCCACTGGCGAGCGGCGGTCAGCTCGCCCGCCAGGCGATGTTTCTGCGCCTCCAGGGCGCGGACCCGCGGGTGGTGCCCGAGGGTGTCGCGCAGGGCCGTGTCCAGGCGCAGCAGCTCACTCGACGCCGCCGCGGGCGCCGCGAGGCAGACCGCAAGGAAGGTGAAGCAGAGGAACTTCGGGATCGTCGACACGACCAACTCCTGAGGCACCCTGCCTGGATGTGGGCAGGGGTTGGCATTGGGCCACCGCGCGGGCGGCGGCCGGTGCACGGCTCAGGCGCAGGGTCTCGGTGGCCAGTCGATGCCGCGGGGCTCCGCGGCGGGCAGCGGCCGATGATACGCTCCCCAATCGGGCTGCCCCGCGACGGGTGATGCGACCTCTACGGCCGCGACCGTCTCCCACAGGCAGTGGCAGTGGCTGGCGTGGAGGGTGTGGTCGAGGCCGTCTTCGTGCGGCGGCTCTCCGGTCTCCACATGGCTCTCGATCGAGGCACCGTGGACGCCGGCATCCCCGCTACAGCATGGATCTACCCCCAGCCCCCAGGCGCAGGTGACGCGTGCCGTGAGGAGGGCGATGACGAGCAGCAGGTAGGCCGGCCGAGTGGACACGGCGGGAACGGTAGCCGCCGTGGCGGCGTGCAGGCAAGGAGGCGACGGATCGTCGTGTCCCAGGTCAACAGTGGATGTTTGCCGCCATCCTCGCCGGCGTGAAGGTTAAGGCTGGCCACCACCGGCTTCGGCCGTCGTCCCGCTGGCACAAGGGGGCGGGTCGTGCCCGCGATATACTGGGGGTACGGCGGATCGCCGCCGGTGGCGACGGGAAAGGAGGTGGACGATGGCCTACAGTGAGGCGGATCTGATCACCAAGATCCACGAGATGCATCCCGACATCGACCGCCACGGCTTCGACCTTGTGGTGGCCTTCGACGAAGGGCAGGACGGGTGGCACGTGACCCTCACGCACGGGGAGCACACCCTCGAGACCTTCCTCGATCGGGCGGAGGTGAACGAATGCCTGGAGGAGGGGCGGGGCGTCCATCTGGGGCTCCACATCGGTGAGTTCCTGGAGAACTTCGAGCACCAGGAGACGACGGTACCGCCTGGGTGATCATACGGTGGAGCCACCGTCGTCCTCCACAGCTCCGGCAGTAGGGCGCGACTGGCGGGTGAAGAGGTCGACGGCCAGTCGCAGGGCGGCGAGGAGGGAGTGGGGCCGGGCGATACCCCGCCCGGCGATGTCGAAAGCGGTGCCGTGGTCCGGGGAGGTGCGCGGGAAGGGGAGGCCCAGGGTGACGTTCACCCCCTCGTGGAAGGCGATCATCTTGACGGGCGCAAGCCCCTGGTCGTGGTACATGGCCACGACCGCGTCGTACACCCCGTGGTAGGCGGCGTGGAACAGGGTGTCCGCGGGCAGGGGGCCCTCGACGACAAATCCCTCCGCCCGCAGGGCGGCGACCGCCGGGGCGATGACCTCCACCTCCTCCCGACCGATCTCGCCACCCTCGCCGGCGTGGGGGTTGAGGCCGGCCACCGCGAGCTTTGGCCGGGTGACCCCGGCATCCACCAGCCAGCAATGGGCGAGGCGCACCACCGAGTTGATACGCTCGACCGAGATGAGCGAGGAGACCCGTGCGAGGGGCTCGTGGATGGTCACCAGCGCCACCCGCAGTGGACCGCCGACCAGCATCATCGCGACCTCGCCCGCGCCGGTGAGGGCGGCGAGCATCTCGGTGTGGCCCGGGAAGGGTGAGCCTGCCAGGTGGATCGCCGCCTTGGAGATCGGTGCGGTGACCAGGGCGGCCGTCTGTCCATCGCGGCACAGGGCGGCGGCCGTCTCGATGGCAGCGATCGCCTGGCGCCCCGCCGTGGCCGACACGTGACCCGGGACCACCGGGTGGGGATCTGTGATGCCGCTCGGGTGGCAGTACAGCACGTCGGCCCGCTGCGTAGTTTCAGGCGGCGTTTCACGGGTCACCACCTGCACCTCGATGTCGAGGCGTGCCGCCGCCTGGCGCAGCTCGATGGGCGAGCCGCACACCAGCGGTCGGCATGTGGGGCACTCGGGCGAGGTGAGG
>JASFUG010000118.1:0-8796 GCA_050050395.1 Nitrospirota bacterium | reverse complement strand
GATGCTGGACGGCATACCCCTGCCGGACAGCGTCGAGAACACCAAGAGCCATCTGAAGGTCGACTTTCCCCTGTCCGCCACCGTGGCGGCGGCCCTGCGCCTCTCCGACGCGACGACGATCGCACTCGATGTCGGATGGACCCAGTGGAGCGAGTGGGTGCAGGAGGACCAGGACAACGGTATCCGGACCCGTCCGATCGGTGGGCGCGCCGCCGACGCAGACATCGACGACCTGTCCACGGCGCGGCTCGGGGTGGAGCACGTCCTGTCGCTGGCGGCGGGCAAGGTGCCCCTGCGTGCCGGCCTGTTCTACGATCCGCGGCCGGGTCTCGGAAATGAGCAGTCGATCTACGGCTTCAGTGTCGGGTCGGGCCTGACGACGCCGCGATTCAGCCTCGACGCCGCGTACCAGTACCGCACCGGTGACGATCTGCACGGACGCAACATCAGTTCCGATCTCCTCGATACCTCGTTCGAGGTCGAGGAGCACCTCTTCATCGCCTCGCTGATTGCGTACTTCTGATCGACGCCATCGGCAACGGTGTCCGAAACGTCACTTGGTGATCACGCGCTGGCCAGCGCGGACCTCCGATCGGCTATCCGGCTCGATGAGCAGGGCCCGGGAGGTGGTGGGGAGGACCCGCTCGATCGTCGCCTCCGCGATCACGTGGCCGTCGCGGCCGAGGGGCTCGCCGGTCGTGGGATGTCGTACCGACGGGCCGGGCTCGAAGACCCAGATTCCCATCTCCCGTTTCACGTGAGTATCGGTCCCGAGGTCGGTCACGACCACGGCACCGTCCCGATCGGTCACCACGCCTTCCACCAGGGGTAGGGTCTGCTCCATCGCCACGGCCAACGCCTCGGCCAGTCCCTGGCTCGCGGTCAAGTCGCGCGCCGGCATGAAGCCGTCCGCGACGCCTAGGATGTTGCTCGTGGCGGCATTGACCAGCCACACCGTCGCCTCGAATCCCTCGCGGAACGGCACCAGCGCGCCGTTGGCCACCACGTCGCTTCCGAGCAGTCGTCCGAGTCGCATCGGCGTGCGTCTGTCCGCCAGCCCTGCCGCGCCGAGATGGTGCTCGCGCAGCACGGCTTCGAGGGCCGTGCGCTCCACCACTTGAAACCGGTGACGGGCAGTCAACACGGCGTAGAGGGAGGCGTCGGTGGCCCGCGCCACCACGCCGGTAGCCTGATCGGCCGCGTGCAAGGGCAGGCAGGTCAGCCGCAGCCGATCACCGATTCCATGGCCCGGTGTGGGACGGCGGGTGATGGTCAGATGGCGTTCCACGACATGGCCGGTGTCGTCGGCCACCCGGAGGACCAGCAGATTGTCGCCGAGGCGCAGGGGCAGGACCTTGCCGAACATCACCTGGCGGCCGGGGTGTCGTAGGAGCGCCTCTCCGTTGAGGGAGAGGGCCGTGACGGAGCGATCGTCGCTGACGCTTCCCTGGAGATAGATCCGGTCGGCCGTGACGGTGTGAATCTCTTCCCATCCGTAGAGATCGAGCCGGGGTGTATTGTCAATGGAGCGGGGAGCGCGGACGATGCGGCCGCGGCCTGAGGCCCACAGCACCGATGAGGTCGATCGCGCATCCTGGCGCGGTATGAGCACGCGCCCGCGGGTCGTATTGCCGGCGCGGTCGGTCGCGACGATCTCCACTGCGGCATCGTCGACCTGACCGTGGATGAGTGCGGTAAACTCGTCTCCGTGCCAGGAGACGGGGCGATCACCGACGGTCAGGGTGGCGATGCCCGAGACGTCGAATGCCCACCCGGTGACGCGCAGTCCGTCGGCGTCCGGTAGGACCTCGACGATCGTGACCTCGGGACCGTGGAAGTCCGCGACCACCGATACCGAAGCCTCTGTCGTGTGGCCCACCAGGTCGGTGGCACGTACCGGTATGTGGTTTTCACCTTCCCGCAGCTCCACGACCATCCGGAAGGGGACCTGCGGCTCGCTGAGGGTGATCGGAACAGGCCGGCCACCGACCTCGATGGACGAGACGAAGTGGTCATCTGTGGCGCGTCCGACGACTACGACGCTCAGCTCGCGGGTCACCAGGCCCGCATGCGGCGCCTCCATCTCGAGGATCGGCGAAGACTCATCCTTCCCTTCCCGAAGCAGGCGCAGCCGCCTGGCCCGGTCGAGGAAGTAGCGGGCACGCTGGCTCGGCACATAGCTCAACGAGCGTTCAAGCAAGGTCTCCGCTTCGTCGTACCGACCGTCGGCCAGGTAAACGATGCCGAGCTCCCGGTTGGGAAAGTAGTCGACGTAGTGCATGCCGTAGGTACGCGCCTGCCGGCAGTCGTCATCGCGCAGGGCGAGGGCCGCCGTGAAGTCACGTGCGGCGTCCTGTCGATAATCACCGCGCGCGTAACTAGCTCCTCGTTCGTAGTAGCTCCACCACTGCTGACGGAAGATGCCGGTCGTCTCGCCGTACCGTTCACCGTCGCGTTCGTGCACGGGTGCCGGTGGTACGGCACAGGTGGCCGTCAGGAATGCCAGCACCGTGCCGAGTCCCGCTAGAAAGAGGCGGCGGTTAGCGCGCATTTCTCATCAGGAGGCGCCGTGGTCCGGTGGGTAGGGTCACGCATCGGCACCGGCCGATCACCGGAGCGGCACGGCTACCACACACCGCGCAGTGCCAGAGCCCATACGGTGGCACGGCCGGATGGTGCGGGCGGTGGCGCGGCTGCGGCAGATACATGGCGAGCAGAGCCGGCTACCCCTCCTCGTTCCAGACCTGCTCTACGTGGCTACCGAGGGGAATGGTCCGCAGCGGAAGCCCCTCCAGTGGGCGCGCCTGTGCGCGGTGCGCCTCGACTCGTTCCACCTGCATCACGGTGACCGGCGCGTCGTTCACTCCGACGGTGCGGAACAGGTTGCCGGGAGCTACGCCAAGCTGCGCACCGACGTTCAGGATGAGGTCATCGCCGTGCGAATCGATCACCTCCGCGTGTATCGGGTAGTGACGGCCCACGGCGGCAGTGAGCTCGGCTGCGGCCTTCGTCACGATCGCGTCGACCTGGGACAAGGTGGCGAAGACCTGCGAGGAGGCCGCGACGACGGTGCTGGTGGCAGTCTCGATGAGACGTACGCTCAGTTGTAACCGGTCACCGAGCTCGATGATCTCGCCCACTGCGAGGAGCTGGGCCGGCGCCAGTGCCCCGAGAGGGATGGCGCCGTCGGGACGCGCCAGTTTGGCCGCGGCGAGGTGGAGCTCTTCGAGGACGCGGTCGAGATGCTGCCGATCCACCAGAGACAGGCGCGGCTCCTGCTCCCAGGACCGGCTCAGCCTGCGCGCCACGTCAATGCCGACGGCCGCCGGCAGGCTCGGTGCTTGATGGGCATCGACGCCCAGTACGGCGAGGGTCATGGGCTGGCTCGGCCAGTCCCGGGTCGCATCCTGCGTCGTCTCCGGATGGTCTGCGGTGTATGCGGCGATGCGATCGATCAGGGCCGCGATCCGCTGGGAACGGTCGAGCCCTTCACGCTGGCGCTCTCCGGATTGCAGGGAGCTGGCGAAGGCGTGGAGATAGGGATCATCTGGGGCCTGCCTCAGCCCATCGGCGTACGCCGTCGCAGCGGTCTGCCAGTCCTCGCCGGCCTCGGCGGAGATCCCCCGAAGCAGGGGCGTAGGGATAACGTTGTCCAGCCGAGCCGATCGTCTGCCCTCCCAATGCGTCGCATAGACCACCAGGGCGATCAATACGAGGAGAACGCCGCTCACCGCCGCGAGCCGGTTCCCGGTTGGCGTTGCCGGCCGTGTCGTGGAGCGCGTGGCCACCGGTCCGGCCGTGACGGCGGCTTCCGCGTTACTTTCCACAGCAGACGGCGCCGCGACGGATTCGACGCTGGCCTCGCTCGGGAAGTAGCGCACGGTGGGGTCACCATACAGCAGGTAACTGGCCCAGATGACCGAGCCTTCACCGTAGGCGGCGAGACAGGCGAGCCTGGCCGAGCGAACCGCGACCCCGATCGGTGCTCCATCGAGCAAACGGTCGTAAAATGCGGAGGCGAACGTGGCGCTGGCTTCGTCCGGGATTTCCCACGAGGTACCAAGGTAGTGGCGCACCCCGGCTAGCAGAAAGGCATTGGCCAAGGGTGACGCATCATCGGCGCGGGTTACCTCCAGAGGGGGCCCAACGCCCCGGCCGGAGCTACACGCGTTGGCGAAGATCAGCGAGGGCAACCGCCCGCCACCAGCCATTGGCAGAAGGTCCGAGGGTGTCAGATCGCCGCCGTGTAGACGCCAGCCGCTCTGTCCGGGACGCTCGCGATCGTAACGCGCATGGCCTGCATAGTGGAGAACGTCGCATTCCCGGAGCCGGTCGCGGACCTGTGGTGCCGTTACACGGGACGTGATGAGCTGGATTGCCGTGCGTGGCAGGCGGGCGGAAAGAAAACTACGTAACCGGCACCCCTCCGCGTGGGCGCCCGCGAGATTACCCTGCGGGTCGGCCACGATCAGCAGGTGTCTGGGAGAGAGGGGCGGCCGGTCGACAGGGAAATCTACCTCCCGCTGGGTGCGAACCATGCGCCCGAGGGCGTAGCGCTGTGCCCAGAAGAGGGTGCCGTCGTGCAGCATCTCCCACGGAACGAAGGCGAGATGCTCATCGATCGCGAGGTGGAGGATGTCGGGCGGGACGGTACGGAGCGTCTTCTTCGCGTGGGCGGTGATGAGCTGGTCGAAAAGGGTGTGACCGACCCGGCGTAGGGTAGTCGTGCCCTGCAACGTCGGGCGGTTGCCTGCGCTTACCTGGCCCAGGATCGCGTTGAGCTCCTGGCACCGCTCTTCGACGGCGGACCAATCGACGTGCAACCTGTCATAGCCACGCAGCGGCGGGCCGGATTCGAGGGGATAGGTACCGACCGTGATGAAATCTCCGTCACGGGCGGCCTCGAGGACCAGGCCGGCACGGGCCTGGGCGGGCTGACTACTCCGGGAGGTATCCATGTCAGTCCTGGAGCTCGATGTGGGTCTCACCGATCACGACGCCTTCCCGGTACACACGAACCATCCAGTTCGCCGGGATCAGATCTTCGAACAAGATCGGATCACCACTCGTCGACGACGAGGCGAACTCACGGCCGTCGGCATAGATGCGTACCTCGACGGGGGGCTGGTACGGGACGGGCGCGTCAGGGAGGCTTACCTGCAGGTTGGCGGCGCCGTGGTCGCTTGGCGACATCTCCAGGAGCGTGACCATCTGTTTTGTCGCCTTGTAGCACTGGAAATGGGCACCCCGCGGCACCACGTGGCCGCGCACCGTCACCGGCTGCGACAACCACTCCAGCTTCAAGCGGGTGGAGATGACCTCGAAGATCCCGCGACGCCAGCGGACGACGAGATCGGGCGGCGCGGCGGTCCGCGACGCAGCCTCGGGGTCTTTCTCCACCGTCGCGAGGATGGACCGCGCAGCCGCAGAGGTCTCCAGACACCCATCGCACACGACGAAGTGGCGCTCCAGAGACTCCCTCTGGGGTTTGGGCAAGGCATCCATGGCGTAGCCATGGAGCGATTCAATGGGTGGACACGCGCCCTTTCTGGAGACCTGCCAGTTGCGAAAAACGGTTCGCACGGCCGCGATGATGTGCCCTTCCAATTCGTCATCTGCGGTGTTGGTTGGGGCAAGATTCATGGCGTCTCTCCCATCCCGTGGGGATCATTGGCTCCGGTTGATTCCGGTCGCTCCGTGTCTGGTCGGATGAGCAGTGCCCGGAGGCGCTGGAGGATGCGGTGCTTGCGCGAGTAGACGGTGCCCCGCGATACCCCCAGAAAACGGGCGATCTCCTCGCTCGACCACTCCTGATAAAAGCACAGTTTCACGAATAGCTGGTCCGCGGGAGTGAGTTGCAGCAGCGCACTCTCCACGCCCTCGACCGCCTGCTGGTGGGCGAGAATATCTTCGGCATCGGGGCCGTCATCCGGTCGGTCGTTGACAAGCGGGGTCGGATCCAACGTGCCGGGGCGGACCAACTCCCAGCGACGTAGCTGTGCGAGGTGATTGATGGCGATGCGAGCGGCAACCAGACCGACCCAGGTCCCTAGCCGGCACCCGTTGCGCCCTTCGTAGGTGCGCAAGCGGCGGTAGTCATCGGTCACCAGACTCGTCAGCACCTCTGCGTGGAGGTCTTCGATCTCGTCATCGGTGAGGCGGCTGCGATGCCGTGCCATGCTTTGGCGGATGGCATGACGGATCCGTTCAGTGTGAGCCGCGACAAAGGTAGCCCACGCCTGTCTGCTTCCACTCACGCACAGTGCCACCAACGCGCGATCCGCGGCGATCGTGGCGCCGTCGTCAATGCTGCCATCGTCGTGCTCGATCGGCATAGGCATGTCCTCGTGGCGATCCCTCGCCAATCGGGTCCCTCGGGTACGCGGGAAGTGGATTGTCACCGCGGCCAGCATGGAGCGATAGACTGGCGCGGGCGCCCCCCGATTCAATAGGTTGGTCATCATCCCGTGATACCCTGAGGACTCCCCGATTCGACCGCCAACCACCTCCTTATTAAGCATAGACAGGATGTCGGGCGAAAACCTTGCACCCCCACGGACAAATTCTTTCCGCAGTCGCTCCCGGATCCATGCGTGGCGGTCCCCGACGGACGGGGAGACGCCACTTCTGGCACGGTGCAAGGCCGCGCCATCCTTCGGGGTCCTGGGAATATCCGCCAGGACGCGGCACCGGCGTCCGGGGATGAACAGCGGCCGTATGGCCTGACTGCCCCCTGGTTGGTCGTGAGACTACGTCGTGGCAGCCGGCTGCTGCTCGGCGTCGGCGATCGGCTCGGCCGCGTCGATCGACTGCGCCGCCTGTGCCTCACGGGCCGCGGCAACCTGTTCCAAGCGCTGATTGAGCGCCACGACTTCTTTGTTCAACGCGGCGTTCTCCCGGCGTAGGCGTCGCACCTCGGCCTCGCGCCGCAGCTGCTCCAAGGTATGGCCGAACCAGACGAGGAGAAACGCCGCCGCGAATGCCCCGACCAGGATCGCGAAGGTCGGGAGTGGTTGGCTGGCGAGGTGCACGTCGACGAACGGCACGTCGAAGCGCAGGACGTAGAGGTCGGTGTTGGAGGTGAGGAACAGGGTCAGGAGGACGACGACGCACAGGATGTAGAGGTAACGCAGAAAATACATCGGGCCTCCTCAGCTATGGTCAGGGTTCAGTGCTCTCGTCTCGGACGCCGTGGTACCTGTGACGTCATCCCTGTCCGGGTTGGCGAGATGACGTCACTCCCATTCGATGGTACCCGGGGGCTTCGAGGTGATGTCGTAGACCATGCGGTTGATGCCACTGACCTCGTTGATGATGCGGTTGGAGATCCTTGCCAGCAGGTCGTGGGGGAGCTCGACCCAGTCCGCGGTCATCCCATCGCGGCTATGGACGGCGCGCAGGGCGCAGACGTTATCGAAGGTCCGTGCGTCGCCCATCACGCCCACCGAGCGGACCGGCAGGAGCACGGCGAAGGCCTGCCAGATCTGGGTGTAAAGTCCCGCGGCCTTGATCTCTTCCTGGACGATGGTATCAGCCTTGCGCAGGATCGCGAGGCGTTCGGGGTTGATCTCCCCGAGCACGCGGATGGCCAGACCGGGACCGGGAAAGGGCTGGCGCTGGATGATCTCCTCCGGCAGACCGAGCTCCCGACCCAGCTCTCGCGCTTCATCCTTGAACAGCTCCCGGAGGGGCTCGAGCAGCTCGAAGCCGAGATCTTCGGGCAAACCGCCGACGTTGTGGTGGCTCTTGATCAGCGCGGAGGCGTTGCCGCGTACGGGCACCGACTCGATCACGTCAGGGTACAGGGTGCCTTGGGCGAGGAAGTCGAACGGGCCGGAACGGCGCGCCTCTTCGCGGAACACCTCGACGAACTCATGGCCGATGATCTTGCGCTTCTGCTCCGGATCGCTGACCCCGGAGAGCTTGGTGAGGTTGCGCTCGGCGGCGTCAGCGGTCACGAGGTGGATATTGAAGTGGTCGCGGAAGGTCGCCTCCACCTGCGCCGCCTCACCGCCGCGCAACATCCCGTTGTCGATGAAGATACAGGTGAGCTGGTCGCCGATGGCGCGGTGGACGAGGAGGGCGACGACTGAGGAGTCGACGCCGCCGGAAAGGGCGCACAGGACGCGTCGGTCGCCGACGCGCTCGCGGATCGCCCGGGTCTCCGCCTCGATGAACGACGACATGGTCCACGACCCGGAGCAGCCGCAGACGCGGTACACGAAGTTCTCCAGCATGGCGGTGCCGTTGGGCGTGTGCACCACCTCGGGATGGAACTGCACGCCGAACCAGGGGCGGTGGCCATGGGCGATGGCGGCGTACGGGGCGTTGTCGCTGGTGGCGTAGGCGTGGAAACCGTCCGGTGGTGTCTCGATCCGGTCGCCGTGGGACATCCACACCCGCTCACGGGATGCGAGACCCTGGAAGAGGGGCTCCGGCTCGACGATGGACAGGTCGGCACGGCCGAACTCGCGATGCTCCGAGGCTGCCACCGTTCCGCCGAGGCGATGGACGAGCCACTGCATGCCGTAGCAGATGCCAAGGATCGGGACGCCGAGCTCCATGATCCCGGCGTCGGCATCCGGGGCACCCGCGTCGTACACCGACGATGGTCCGCCGGAGAGAATGATGCCCTGGGGCTCGAACGCGCGGATGCGATCAAGGTCCGCGGTGTACGGCCAGATCTCGCAATAGACCCGTGCCTCCCGTACCCGCCGCCCGATGAGCTGGGTGGTCTGGGATCCGAAGTCGAGGATAAGGATGCGTTCCGGGACGGCGTCGTGGGCTTGCATGGAG
>JASFUG010000117.1:0-8822 GCA_050050395.1 Nitrospirota bacterium | reverse complement strand
CGCCGGTGACGACGATCAGTGGACCTTTCTGGATGACGCGGAGATCCTGCAAGGCGCCGACCCGGTGCTGCTGTTCGGTTTCGAGCCCAGCGAGCACGCCATCTGGGGCTTCACCTTGGTGGCGTCCCGCGGCGGCCTTGCGTTTGCCGACCAGCAGGTGGCGGTCGGCACGATCACCGCCGAGCGCCCGCTGCTCTGGCTGGCCAACGACCTTGAGGTCGGGAGGGTCCACGAAACCGCGGGCGACCTCACCTACACGCCGAACGACGCGTCGGCGCCGCGCGCCGTTCACCTCGAGCGCACCATCACCCTGGTCGGGAAAGGTCCACACCAGACCCGCCACAGCTACTTCAGCGACGTGCTTCACTTCCGCATCGTTGACACGGTGACCCCGGTGCCTCCGGATGACACCTCCCGGTCCCTGACTTACAACATCTACCTGGCACGCGCCTTCGGGCCGGTGGAATGCTGGTTGACCGACGGCGTCACCACCCGCCACACGGAGATCGAACGCGCCGTGGTAGGCGGCCACAACCTGCCGGACACGGACGACGACGGTGTGGTGGACGTGGACGACAACTGCCCGCGTAGTGTCAATCCATCGCAGGCGGACCTGGATGGAGACCACCTCGGCGACGTGTGCGACCCGGACGTCGACGGCGACGGCGTCGCCAACGACGGCGATGGTTCGGGGATCGACGGCGACCATCCGTGCACCATCGACACCGTCCAGTGTGACGACGCGTTCCCCGATGACCCCTCCGAAGTGGCGGACGCGGACCGTGACGGCCTCGGCAACAATGCAGATCCGGACGACGACAATGACAGCGTCGCCGACGTGACGGACAACTGCCCGCTGTCGGCGAATCCGGACCAGGCGAACCACGACGCCGATGGACTCGGCGACCGTTGTGATCCAGACGACGACAACGACGGTGCCGCCGACGATGGCGACGGCTCCGGCATCGCAGGCGACCACCCGTGCACCACCGACACGGTCGCCTGCGACGATGCCCTGCCCTTCGATCCCACCGAGCAGATGGACGCCGATGGCGACGGCATCGGCAACACGACCGATCCGGACGATGACAACGACGGCGTCGCCGACGACGGTGACGGCTCCGGCATCGCGGGCGACCACCCGTGCACCACCGACACGGTCGCCTGTGACGATGCCCTGCCCTTCGACCCCACGGAGCAGGCGGACTTCGACGGCGATGGTCTCGGCAACCACGCCGATCCGGACGACGATAACGATGGCGTGCCGGATGGCCTCGACTTCGCCCCCTTGGATCCGGCGGTGAGTGAAGGCCCCTACCGGGTCTACCTTTGGGTAACCGACCCTGCCGACTGGACCCGCCGCCTCTACGCCATCGATCCGGACGACGGCACGGCGACCGAGATACCGGCACCGAATCCCGAGCGGCCCGGCGAGTTGTGGGACCTGGCGGTCCACCCCGCCCTGCCGGGAAACGTGACGCCACCGAGGGTCGCCTTCCTCTCCCCGGGGACCGGCGCCACCCCGAGCGACCCGGCGGGCGACCATCTCTGGGCCTCGGACGAGGACGGGGTGCGCGACCTCACCCCCGTGCTGAACGTCCCCGTGACCGGCGCCGTGTGGCGCAACGACGGCGAGGCCATTTACTTCACCCGCGGCGACCGTTATCCCGACCCGCACATGGCGATCGAGGAGGTTGACCGGCTGGGCGAGGTTCCTGTCACCCCGGTCGTCCTGGGAGAGGTATGGGAGCCACGGTTCAGCCCGGATCAACGTTACCTCGCCTACACCAACACCACCGGCGGCGGTGTCACGGCGAGCGGCCTGCGCCTGCTCGATCGTGACACGGGCCTTTCACGCGCCATCACCCCGGTCGACGTGGCGCTCGGCGAGTTCATCTTCTACGTCGATCGCACCCCGGAGTTCTCCGCCGATGGCACCCGCGTAGTGGTGGCGGGTACGCGGCGGAAGTACGATGCCTGCCTGGGCATCGGCGCTCCCGAAACCGGCATCTGGGTCTTCGATACCGCCAGCGCCACCGTGGTACGCAAGGTCACCCCCGCCGACTTCGGCCTGAGCGAGCTTCAGATCCAGCTCCCGCAGGGTTATCGTGCCCTCTCCCCCGATGGCGGCTGGCTGGCGGTGGAGATCCTTTCCGACACCGCCGACCGCCTCGCTGCGCTCGACCTGAAGACCGGAACCATCGCCACCATCGCCCCCTCCCTGCCGGCGCCCGCGACCCTGCCCGCGCACTGGGCGAAGCGGGCCGGCGGCTGGACCGTCGGGAGCCCGTTCGACTTGATCCTCGCGCTCACCGGCGGAGACGGCCAGAGCCGTCCCACGCGCCTGGCGACGAACGGTGCGCCAGCGGTCCCGTTGCTCGGCGCCGATCACCATAGCGACGGTCCGCTCCTCCTCTCCCCGGGCGGCCGCAGGGTGTTCTTCGTGGAGGACGGTACGGTCTGGCGGGTCGAGGCCGACGGCTCCGGCCTGGCCCCCCTCACCAGCGGCCGGTTCACCGGCCTGGAGCTCCGCCTGGAGGTCGCCCAATGATCCGTACCCTGTGCCTCCTGCTGCTCCTCCTCGTGCCCCTCTCTGCGGGCGCCCAGGAGGACGACCTGCCCATCACGGAAGTGCTCGTGGGACTGCCGACTACCATCACGTCCCTCCAGGTGACCGCCCTGGCGTCGACCCTCGCGGCAACCACCGGCACCCACGCCGTGGGCACCCTGCAGTACCGGCCGGTAGCCCGTCTCGCCCTCGATGGCCAGGACCTCGACGCCACCCTGGCGCTGTTGCGTTCCGATCCACGCATTACCTACGCCGAGCCCAACTACCCGGTCCGTGCCCTCGCGGCTCCGCTCGATCCCGCCCTCTACACCTACCAGTGGGGGTTCCGCCGCAGCGGCGGCCCCGAGGCCCTCGGCCACATCCGCGCGCTCGGTGCCGTGCCGTTGATCCTCGCGGTGATCGACACCGGCATCGACCGGCGTCACCCGGAGGTGGCGGGGCGTCTCACCAAGGGGTGGGACTTCGTCGGCGGGGACGCCTTTCCGCAGGACGGCCACGGCCACGGCACCCACGTGGCGGCCATCGCCGCAGCGACCACCTTCAACGATCTCGGGATCGCCGCCCCGTTTCCGGGGGCGATCATGCCGGTGCGTGTGCTGGACGATACCGGCAGCGGCTATATCTCCGACGTCGCGGACGGCATCGACTTCGCTGCCGCCCACGGCGCAGTGGCGATCAACCTCTCCCTGGGCGGCACTATCTCTTCCGAGACGTTACACGATGCGATCGTGGCCGCCGCTGCGAGGGGCGTGGTGATCGTCGCGGCCGCAGGCAACTCGGGAACCACGACGCCCAGCTATCCGGCGGCGTACTCGGAGGTGATCGCGGTCTCTGCCTGGTCGTGGTCCGACAACGACATCACCTCGTTTTCCACCTTCGGGCCCATGGTCGAGCTCACAGCCCCGGGCGAGAAGATCTACAGCGCCTTTCTCGGGCGTGGCTACCAGATCCTGGACGGCACGTCCATGGCCTCCCCCCTGGTGGCCGGCACCGCCGCCTCGGTGTATGCCGAGCTGCTGCGGAGCGACCCTGCGATCGACCGCGTCAAGGCCGCCGCATGCGTGCGGCAGATCCTCGACGACAGCGCCGAGGACGTGCGGCAACTGGGACGCGACGAACACACCGGCTTCGGCCTGGTGCGCATCGATCGCGCCCTCGACATGGCCGAGACCTACCAATGCCCCTAGCCCTACGGTCACTGGCGTAGCCAGAAGTCGTTGCGCGCCAGGGGGTCGTCCAGGCGGGGCCGGCCCTCGACCAGCGCCCAGCCCCCAGCGCGCAGGTCTCCACCCTCGTGGATCAGGCGGTCGAGGGTGAGCCAGGAGCCGATCAGCAGGCCGTGGGCCGCGATCGCCTCCCGGGCGTAGCGGGAGCAGACCGGGTTCGCCGGACAGCTTCGGCCGTCCACCCGACCGACCACCTGCTGATAGAACTGGATCGGTAACGCGGCCGGGACGCCGGGGTGCAAGCCGGCGATCTGCCATAGCCATGCGCCCGGGAGGCTCATCGCCGCCAGCACCGTATAGAGGACGATGGCCCTCACCACGGCCGTCCGGGCAGGCCACTGGCCTGCCAGAGGCCTTGCCACCACAGGATGTAGGCTTGCAGGTCTCCGCGCCGGGCGAGGGAGTAGGCGGAGAAGACCGTCCCCGACCACAACCACAGGGTGACTGCCGCGAAGAACACGGTGAGCGGCCCCATCCGCCGCCGCCATGCCCAGTAGGTGAGGAGCACCATCGGCCACACCAGCACCCCGGCCGTGATCCCGTCGCGCCATCGCCCGAGCCAGGCGTGGCCCGCACCGGGGAAGACCGCTCCGAGGAGCGCCGGCAGCCACGGCCGTCCCCGCGCCGGTGGCGGCGAGGCAGACAGATAGTCCTGGATACGGCCCGCGGCCGGGGTCGATTCGGTGAGGACCGGCTGGAGGCGCAACTCGTGGCGCATCTCGAGCAGCGCCGCGGCGCTCGCCAGCCAGCCCCGCCACTCCCCCGCTCCGGCCCCTCGAGGCAGGGCATCGAGGGCCCCCTGGAGGCGCGCGATTGCCTCGCCATCCTTGCCGTGCTCCGCCAGGGTCATCGCCGCACGGTACGCGGTTCCCGGGTCGGCATACGCCGACGTCGCCAGGACCAGCGCTACGATCACCAACCCCAGCGGCAAGAGAACCGCGCTCCTTCCGGCGGGGGACGGATGAGGGACGACGGTCATAGTGCGAGCAACTGTCTCATGAGTTTCGGCTCTCCGCGCAGGATTGTCACGCAACAGGCCTAACGCCGGTGAGCCCGCCGTTCGCGGCGTGCTTTAGGGTAGACTTGGGACTGCACCCGAGAATCGCGGCGACCATCGGAGGCATGGTCCACGCCGACCCCCGATCGATGAGGCCCGCCCAAACCTTCGCAGCGTCGTGGCGCTTGCTGTTTGTCGCGGCCGCCCTGGTCCTCGCCGGATGCGGCGGAGGAGGTGGGGGGGGGCGCGACGAGGCGGATGCGGCGCAGGTGCTGGAGGAGGTGCAGGCGGGACCGCCGGCCGCGGAGCCTGCCGCGCCCCCCACCACGGCGCCGGAGGCGGGTGTTGCCACACCCGGCACGCCCCTGCAGGTGTCCGCCGCGGCCATCCACTTGCACGGAGAGCGTACAGGCGAGCGGGTGACGGTGGGACGCCAGGAAGCCCCGCTCACCATCCACGCCCTCGCCCCAGCAGTCGAGAGCCAGGGGCTGCCGTTGGTCGATGCGGTCGAGGAGGTCGTGGGATTCATCGGCGATGGGGTGGAGGACGTGCTCGAAGCCGTGCTGCCGGACAAGATCGTCGACGACATCCTCGGGATCGATGACGACGACGATCACGACGATGACATCCACGACTTTTTCCCCACCGGGGCGGACGACCAGTGGACCTTCCTCGGTGACGCCGAGGTCCTCCAGGGCGCCGATCCGGTCTTGCTCTACGGCCTCCCAGGGACCGGTCCTGCCACGTATGGCTTTACCCTGGCCGTCACCGGCGGCGGCTTCCACTTCGTCGATCAGGAGGTGAGCGGCGGTACCATCGCCGCCGAGCCGGCGCTGCTATGGATTCCCAACGACCTGCGCGTTGGCTCGGTCCACACCAGCGCCGCCGACCTCACCCATATCCCGGCCGCGGGCACGAACACCACCGTGCACCTCATGCGGCGCATCGAGCTAATCGAGCGGGGCGCCCACGAGACCCTGCACAGCTATTTCGCCGATGCCCTCCACTTCCGGATCGATGACACGGTTACCCCCGTGCCCCCCGACGGCACCCAGCGCACCCTCACGTACCACCTCTACCTGGGCCGTGGGTTCGGACCGACGGAGTGCAGTGCAACGGACGGCGCGATCACGCGCCATGCGGAGATCGAGCGCGCCGTGATCCACGGTCGGGCGCGCCCGGATACGGATGGCGACGGCCTGATCGACGCCGACGATCCGGACGACGACAACGACGGGACGCCCGATGACCACACCGGCTCCAACACACCGGGCCCGTGGGCAGAGCGCTGCCGGAGCACCACCGCCGACTGCAACGACGCCTTCCCCAAGGACCCCGAGGAGCAGGCGGACAACGACGGCGACCGCGTGGGTAACCGGGCCGACCCGGACGACGACAACGACGCCGTGCCCGACGGGGTTGACTATTACCCGTGGGACGGCGCCCGCAGCGAGGGACCGTACCGTGTCTACCTCTGGGCGACGGCACCCGACGGCACCCGCCACCTCTACGCCCTCGACCCTCTCGCTGCGGGGCCTCAGACCCCAGAGGAAATCCTGCCGGGTCGGGCGTCCACTCTGTGGGGGCTCTCCGTCTATCCACGTCGGCCCGACGGCCCTGCAGCAGAGCGCCTCGCGTTCCTCGCTCCGGCGGACGGGGCAAATCCGCGGGATGCCACCGGCTCCCACCTCTGGGTCGCGGACGAGGAGGGAACACGTGACGTCACCCCGGACCTTCAACGACGGGTGCTCGATGCCACCTGGGAGGTCGACGGCGAGTCGCTCTACTTGGGACTCTGGGATAGTACCGACGACCCGGACCTGGTCCTGCGCCAGGCGGACCGGCTGGGCCTCGATCCCCCGGCGCCAACGGTCGGGCACCGGGTATGGAAGTACCGATTCAGTGCCAGCCAGGACTACCTCGCCTACGCGGACGACAGCCACCTGTTCAGCGACCTGATCCTCCGCGACCGCCAGGGCGGACGACGTGAGCTCACTCCGGAGGAGGACGACGAGATCCTGTTCGGGATCTTCCGCAAGAGCTTTTCGGTCTTCGAGCTGGACCGCGACCCGGAGTTCTCCGCCGATGGTAGTCGCCTGGCGGCCGGTGGCGCCCTGAGTATGATCGAGCGGTGGCTTCTCTTCTTCCACGTGTATGACCGCGGCCCCAGGGAGACGATCCGGGTCTGGGAGACGGCCACCGGCCATCTGGTGCGCAAGGTCGACCACGACACCTTCGACGCGGGTACCCTGGAGGTCCGCCTGCCCCCAGGCTTTGCCGCCCTGTCGCCGTTCGGCCGCTACCTGGCGGTGGAGGTCTCCGCGGACGATGACGGCCGGCTGGACATAGTCGACCTGGAGGGCGGGGCCATCACCACCGTCAGCGATACTCTGGCGGCGCCGGAGACCCATCCGGCGCACTGGGAGCTGAGGGCCGGCGGCTGGGCCTTCACCGACCCGCCCGCCCTCGTCCTGGCACTGGCCGATGCGGACGGCGTGAGCCACCCGGTGCGGGTGCCGGTGGATGGCTCCGGGCCGGTCACCCTGGGCAATCTTCCGAGCGAGGGCCCGATCCTCCTCTCCCCCCACGGCCGCCACGTGTTCTTCCTCCACAACGAAACGGTGTGGCGGGTGGAGGCGGTGGGAGGGACGCCGGTAGCGATCTCCGACGCCTTCACCGACAAGACCCTGCGCCTGGAGGTCGCCCGATGATACGGTGGCTCACCCTGCTCCTCATCCTCGCCTGGACGGCGCCGGCCGTCGCCCAGCAAGAGCGAGAGATCTCCGAGGTTCTGGTGCGCCTGGCGCCCCTGCCGGCCGCCGTCCACACCTCGGCGGTGGTCCACAGCCTCGCCCTCGCCACCGGCACGCGGGAGGCGGGCCAGCTCGCCTACCAGCCGGTGCAACGCCTCTCCCTGAACGGCCAAGACCTGGCGTCCACCCTCGCCAGCCTGCGCGCCGACCCGCGAGTCGCCTACGCCGAGCCGAACTATCCGGTGTTTGCCCTGGCTGCCCCCAACGACCCGGCCATCTACACCCTGCAGTGGGGCTTCCGGCGCGTCGAGGGAGTGGAGGCCCTCTCCCGCCGCCTGCCCCAGTCGGCCTACGACCCGGTGGTCCTGGCGATCATCGATACCGGGGTGGACGACCGCCACCCGGACCTGGCCGGGCGGTTCGTGCCGGGGGCGGTCTTCAAGGGCGGGGGCACCCTGCCGCGGGACCGCAACGGGCACGGCACCCATGTCGCCGGGATCGCCGCTGCCACCACCGGCAATGGCATCGGCATCGCCGCCCCCTTCCCGGGGCCGCTCATGGCGGTGCGGGTGCTCGATGACACCGGCAGCGGCAGCGTCGCCGACGTGGCCGACGGCATCGGCTTCGCCGTCGATCAAGGGGCGCGGGTGATCAACCTCTCCCTGGGGACCACCTGCAAGCTCTTCATCTTCGACGACGACGACTGCAATACCCTGGAGGACGCGGTCGAGGATGCCCACGCCGCGGGAGTGATCATGGTCGCCGCGGCCGGCAACTCCGGCGGCGAGGAGAAGCTCTACCCGGCCTCCTACGGCGAGGTGATCAGCGTCTCGGCATGGGACTTCGATGACGACGGCATCGCCGGCTTCTCCAGCTACCACAAGCAGGTGGAGCTCACCGCCCCCGGCGAGCACATCTACAGCACCTTCCTGCAGGGCGGCTACCAGATGCTCTCCGGGACCTCTATGGCAGCTCCCCTGGTCGCCGGTGCCGCCGCGAACGTGCTGGCCACGCTGCTGGATGCCCAGCCCTCGCTCGCCGCGGACCCGACACGTTCCGCCGAGTGTGTTCGGCAAATCCTCCGCCACAGCGCCTCCCACTACGCCGATGGCCGCAGCCGCAAGACCGGCTACGGCCTCCTGCGGCTCAACGTCGGCCTGGACCTGGTGCCCGACTTCCCTTGCCCGTAAAACAGCGGTCAGCGGTCAGCGGTCAGCGGTCAGCGGTCAGCGGTCAGCGGTCAGCGGTCAGCGGTCAGCGGTCAGCGGTCAGCGGTC
>JASFUG010000116.1:0-8910 GCA_050050395.1 Nitrospirota bacterium | reverse complement strand
GCTCCTGATCCATGGACATGGGGCGAGTCTAGAGCCACGGCCCCAACTGTGCCCGACCAAGCCCGCAATTCTTCCACAAAACTCTCAACGCAAGGACGCAACGTCGCAAAGATGCAGGCGAAATCGTAGGCCTATCGCGGCGTACCCCACCCCTGAAACGCGACCAAGGAGGGGAGCGTGCCACGGCCACCACCGGCTGACGGAAACCCATCGCAGTGGTGACACCCCCTCCTGCCGGCCCTGCGCTCCGATACACCACCGGGTCACCGTCGCGTGGCAGTTTCTCCTCTCCGGGGGAAGTCTGCGGTGGGGTGCGATAGGGTGGCGAACGGGGAATTGCTCGACGGTGCGGAGGCTGGACGACGTGAGGGTCGCCGGGGCAGACGGCTGCAAAAGGGGCTGGGTCTGCCTGGTGCGAGACCTGAGCACCGGCGCAATCGACGCGCGCTGCGTCGCTTCGGCCCGCGACCTCCTCCACCAGCAGTTGATTCCGGCGGTCCTCTGCATCGATATCCCGATCGGCCTGCCGGAAAAGGGGGCACGCGACTGCGACGTGCAAGCGCGCCGTCTACTCGGCCCTCCTCGCGCCAGCAGCGTCTTCCCCGCCCCACTCCGATCCGTGCTCGCGGCCCGATCGTGGGAGGAGGCGTGTGCAATCCGCGAGCGCATCGAAGGCAAACGCATGTCGCGGCAGGCGTGGGAAATCATCGACAAGGTCCGGGACGTCGACCGCGAGCTGCGCAGCCGCCCGGAGCTTCGCGACCGCGTCCGCGAGGTCCACCCGGAGGTCAGCTTCGCCGCCTGGGCCGGTGGTGCGATGCTCCCCCCGAAGAAGTCCCGGAACGGTCGAGCGGAGCGTCGCAAGCTCATCGCGAGCTACTTCGGTCCCGATGCCTATGACCAGGTGCGCGACCGCTTCCTCGTGAAGCACGTCGCGCACGACGACATCGCGGATGCCTTTGCGGTGCTCTGGACCGCCGAACGAGTCGCCCGCGCCGCCGCCCGGACACTTCCAGCCGCACCCCCACGTGATTCCCACGGCCTGCGCATGGAGATCGTCGATTAGCCGACGTGGTGGCGCATCCCTGGGCGGAGGCTTGCGGGCGTCATCGACGGGCCCTTCAGCTATCGGGCCCATCCATGGCCAAGGCGTTCAACTCCAGTCCCTCGATCTCCTGCAGGGTCGAGCCGGCGATGCCCTGGAGGTCGCCGTACATGCCGACGGTGGCCTGCATCACGCGGTCGATCTGCTCGGCGCGTTTCGCCCACTGTTTGGTGATGGCCTTCTTCTCCTTGTCGAGGTCCTCCTGCATGGTGGAGAAGGCCTCGACGATCGCCTCGACACGGAGACGGAAGCGAGGGCCGGTAAGATACTCGTAGACCCGCTCCATCTTGGTCTCCTGACCCTCGCCCGCCTGGCGCGCGGTGGCCACCTCGATGAGCGACTGACGCAGGACCATGGCGACCGGCATGGCGACGCGCGGATGGGCAACCCAGACGCCGTCGACGAGGGAGAAGGTCTCCACGTCCTTGGGCAGGGCGAGGCTGACCAGGAGGGCGATCTCCGCCTTGGCCGCGCGCTGGTCGTCCCGCAGCTTCGGCAGCCAGCCGTCGCTCCAGTTCTTGGTCCGCTTGGACTCCCAGAGGATGGTGCCACACAGGCCGGGGGGACCGACCACGCGCTGCAGCACGTCGCCGCCATGTTCGCCCTTCGGTACGGGATCGATGGTGTCGTGCGGAAACCGGGCGCGGAGCTGCGCTTCGAGCTCGAGCTCCAGCACCTCCCCCTGAAGCTGCTGGGACCCCTGCTCGGCCCGACGCTTGAGGTCCTGGATCTGCTTCTGCATGGCGGAGATGGTCTGCTCCTTCTCTGCCACCTTGAGGCTGAGCTGCTCCTCCGCCTCCTTGCGCGCCTGCTCGCGGGTGGCGCCCAGCCCCTGCTGGACACGCTTCTCGACGGTGAGCTCCAGCTCACGCCTGGCGTCGTCGAGCGCGCGCTGCTTGCGGAGGAGATCGGCCTGGGCCTGCTGCGCCTCCGCCAGCTTGGCGTCGCGCTGGCTGAGAACCTCCTGGAGGTCGGCGAGCTCCTTGGTCTTCTGATCGAGGTCGGTCGCCAGGGCCAGCTTGGCCTTCCTGCCTTCCTCGGCGGCGATCTTCGAGCGCTCGTCCTTCAGCCGCGCGGCGACCTGATCGTCGATCGTCTCCTGGGCCTTGGACAGCGCCTCCGCACGCTCGTGGAGCGCCGCCTCGCGCTTTGCCACGTCGGCGTCCTTCCTGGCCAGGCGCTGCTCGTACTCCCGCCGGGTCGCCTCGATGAGCGGCGCCGCCAGCGACTCGGTCAGTTTGATCTCGGCCTTGCAGTTTGGGCAGGTGATCGTCGGTTCAGCCATCAACGGGTCTCGCGCGTCCCTGAGCACATTTCTGACAACCTACGGCGCGATCCCAGACGGGGTCAAACAACGGGAGGCTGAGCACGAAAACGGAGCACCGGTCTGCAACAAGTCGCATCCAGCCGGAAGCCGTTGCAGCCCTTCCCGTGTCGCCGGGTGATCACGACAAAGCCACGTGCGACCCGCTCGGCACCGGCGCCGGCTACGACTTCGGGATCAGCCGGACGCCGGGCAGCCCCGCGAAGTCGGCATCAGAGGTGACAAGGTCGGCGTCATGGTGTCGAGCGGTCGCGTAGACCAGGGCGTCTGCCATAGCCAGGCCGTGATCCAGCGACAAGTCGGCCGCCTCCATCACCAGTGGGGCGTCCAGGTCCACCACTTCGCCCTTGTGGAGCTGCGCGGCGACGACAAGCGCCGTGTCCTCTCCGTGCGTGCGCCGGAGGAATCTGTAGACCTCGTAGAGCACGATCACCGGCACAAGTGGCCGTTCTTCGCCCTCGATCAGTGCGGCGTACTCGCAGGCCAGCGGGCCGTCGGTGAAGTACTCGAGCCACCCGCAGGAATCGACCAGGACCATTACGTACGGTCGGATTTGTCGCGGTAGTCCGCCACTTCGACCCCACTGGCGATGCCGCGCAGCGCCGTCACCTCTTGATCGGGCACAAGGTAGAGGATCCCACCCTTTTCCAGGATCGTCAGCTTCTGCCGGGGACGCAGATCGAGCCGCTCCCGGAGGGCCTTGGGAATCACCACCTGAAACTTGCTGGAGATTGTCGCCTGCATCGTCACACCTTTAGCCGATCGATGCGAAAAGTGTAGGTCTCGACTGACTAGGGGTCAAACGGGCACGCCGTCCCCTTCTCCGTCGTCACCATTCCCTCGATCGAATGTCTCCGTCGAGGTGGTGGAGCGACGAGGTTAGACTCCCGCCATGACCCTCGAAATCGGCTTCCTGTTCGCGCTGCTGGCCGGGATGATCTATCTCTTCCTGACCGAGAAGCTGCCCGTCGATCTGACCGCCTTTCTCGGGCTGGTGGTGCTGATCTTCGGCGGCTATCTCACCCCCACCGAGGCGTTCACCGGCTTCTCGTCGCCCGCGGTGATCACCATGCTGTCGGTGTTCATCGTCGGGGCAGCGCTGCTGGAGACCGGCGTCGCAGACCTGGTCGGCGCGCGCATCCACACCCTGGTCGGGAGCAGCGAGAGGCGGCTCATCGTCACCCTGATGCTGGTCGCCGGGGTGCTGTCGGCGTTCATGAACAACATCGCCGCCACCGCGGTGTTGATGCCGGCGGTGGCGACCATCGGCCCGCGTGCCGGACTGGCACCGGGAAGGCTCTTCATGCCCCTGGCCTTCGGCGCGATCCTCGGCGGCACCACGACCCTGGTGGGAACCCCACCGAACATCCTCGCGGCCCAGCTCCTCCGCGAGCGCGGGCTGCAGCCCTTCGGCCTGTTCGACTTCACGCCCGTAGGCATCGCCATCCTGGCGCTCGGCATGGTGTTCATGGTCACCGTCGGCCGCAGGCTGCTGCCGGTGCGCGAGCAGCACGGCCCGACCCTGCGACGCGGCGACGACCTGTCGCAGGTCTACCAGCTCCAGGAGCGGCTGTTCTCGATCCACATCCCGGAGGGCTCCGCCCTCCACGGCCGGACCCTGGCGGAGCTCCGCCTGGGCCAGACCCTGGGGGTGAGAGTGGTCGCGATCGTCCACGAGGGGCGCAGGACACTGGCCCCGGAGGGGGCGACGCCGGTGCACGCGAGTGACGTGCTGTACGTCGCCGGGCGGGCGGCCGACGTCCGGGAGCTATTACGCCTCCAGGGGGTCGAGGTGGAATCGGTCCCGGTGCGCAAGGTGCCCCCGCCCCCGGGCGGTGTCGACGGCGTCCGCATGCGGCTGGCACCGGGCTCGCGTCTGCTGGGTCGGAGCCTGCGGGAGCTTCGCTTCCGCGACCGCTTCGGCGTGGTGGTGGTCGCCGTCGGCCGCGGTGAGCGGCTGATGCGCGAGCACCTGGCGGAGGTCGTCCTGCGCGAGGACGACGTGATCCTGGCCCTGGGCACCCCGGAACAGATCGAGGGCCTCTCGGCCCGCCCGGACTTCGAGGTCGAGGAGGTCGGTCTGGCGGCCCTCGTCGAGCTCGAGGACCGGATCTCGTGGATCCGCATCCCGGAAGGCTCTCCCCTGGCGGACGCCACGATCCGCGACAGCCGCCTCGGGGAGCTGGCCGGGCTGACCGTGGTGGGCCTGGTGCGCGCCGGCGAAACCCACCTCGCGGTACCACCGAGCGAGACCATCCGCGCCGAGGACCATCTGCTGATCGCCGCCGATCCCTCGGGCCTCGTCACCCTCCGGGAGCTGGGCGAGGTGGAGCTGGGCGCCGCGCCGCCGGAGACGGCCTTCGAGTCGGAGGAGGTGGGCATGGTCGAGGTCGCCGTCGCCCCGCGCTCCGCCGCCGCCGGGCGCACCCTGGCGGAGCTCGACTTCCGCGACCGCTACGGCCTCCTCGCCCTCGCTCTGTGGCGCGAGGGACGGTCGGTTCACAGCCACCTGGCGCAGGTGGCCCTGCGATTCGGCGACGCCCTGCTGCTCCAGGGGCCGCGCGACAAGATCCGCCGCCTGGCGACCGAGCCCGACTTCGTCGTCCTCTCTCAGGCCGCCCAGGCGCCCCGCCGCACGAGCAAGGCGCCGTTCGCCCTCGGCGGCCTGCTGCTCATGGTCGCCCTGGTGGCAAGCGGCTGGCAGCCGATCCACGTGGCCGCCTTCACCGCCGGCTCCCTGAGCATCCTGGCGGGCGCGCTGACCATGCGCGAGGCGTACCAGGCGATCGAGTGGCGGGCGATCTTCCTGGTCGCCGCGGTGCTGCCGGTGGGCCTCGCCATGGAGCGCACCGGCGCGGCGCGGCTGCTCGCCGAGAGCGTCGCGATCGCCGGCCCCCTGGGCCCCTACGCGATCCTCGCCGCCCTGGTGGTGCTGGCGAGCCTGCTCAGCCAGGGGCTCGACGGCGCCCCGGCCGTGGTGCTGATGGCGCCGGTGGTGCTGGAGACCGCGGACAAGCTCGGTCTCAGCCCCTACCCGTTGATGATGGGGGTCAGTCTCGCCGCCTCCGCCGCCTTCATGACCCCGTTCAGCCACAAGGCCAACCTCCTGGTCATGGGCGCCGGCGGCTACCGCTCCAGCGACTACCTCAAGGTCGGCACCCCCCTCACCCTGCTGCTGTTCGTGTTGCTGGTGGTGCTGGTGCCGGTGTTCTTCCCGTTCACCACGGTGGCACCGCCCACGTCGCCGTAGGCCGCCGCTGTCGCCAAGGCTCTCCATAGGCCGCACCCAGGCGTGACGGCCAGAGAGGTTGTCCCCACCGGGATGGCGGGGGCGAGGACGGTCCGTCGTACAACGACGGACCGTCGGGCGGGTCAGTCGCGCTCGGTGTAGTCGCCGAATGCGGCGCGGTAGTCACGGTCGCTCCAGAACGGGGCGAACGGCGAGCGCCACGGATCCAGCACCACGGGATCACGCCGCCCGACGCGCAGCACGGCGAACTGGTGCTCCAAGAAGACTCCCTCCCACATCGCCCGTTTGACGTTCACCCGATCCCAGCGCGGCGCGAGGGCGGTCTTCTGCTCATTGGTCCAGTTCACGATCCAGCCCTGCCACTCGACGCACCCCTCACCCAGATCGACGGTCGAGCAGGCGTTGTTCAACCATCCGACGGCGATGGAATCGACCTCGTCCCAGTGTTGGGTCGCCGCGGCCTGGAAGTAATACTTGAACTCCTGCTCGATCTCGAGGTCCTTCACGCGCTGCAGCGGGCCACCCAGGGGCGGCAATCCGTCCGGTGCGGGGTCACCCGTCGCCAGCCCATAGAAGCTGCTAATGCTGATGGACGACAGGACACCGACGAGCGCCACAGCAGCGACGTTGCCCGCCAGACTAAACTCACCGGAGGGATCCGTGGCATTGATGGGCGATCCATTGCCGTACAGATAGTCGTGCAGCGTGAGCGGCATGGTCCGCATGCCGCTCTTCGGGTCCATGGTACGGAAACGGCCGGTCGCCGGATCGTAGTAACGGGCGCGCAGATAGACCTGGCCGAGGTCGGAATCGAACTGCTCTCCCGCGTACCGGTACGCATTGGGCACGGCATCGGCGGATTCGAGGAGGTCGCCGAACGCGTCGTAGCGGTAGGTCTCCGCCACATCACCGTTGCCGTCGGTGACCAGACGCACGCCGCTGTGCGCGTCATGCCCGTGGAAGAGCAATCCGTTGCCGTCGCTCTGACCTAGCAGGTCGACGCCATAGGTGTACGTCCGATCGACGCCGCCGCCGACCAGCTCTTCCAGGACCTGGAAATAGCCCGTTCGGTTCCGCTCATCGACCAGGTATGTGGTGGTGGCACCGCCGGCGGTCTTCATCACCCGGTTACCGTCGCCGTCATAGGTGAACGTCACGAGGCCGCCATCGACCGACACCAGCCGGTTCTGCGAGTCATAGGCGTACGTGACGCCGTCTGCCTCCGTGGTATTGCCGTTGGCGTCGTACGAGTGGCTGGTGAGCCGGTCGTCGGCATCGTAGCTATAGGTGTCACTGGCGATGGCCGCGACCGTCGACGCACGGCTGAGGCGATTGCCGACCGCATCGTAGGTGTAGGCGATCACGCCGTCGTTGGCGCCGGCCGGGTCGCCACTGATGGTCTCGGACGTCAGCCGATAGAGGGCGTCGTAGGCGTAGTCCACGGTCCGGCCGCTGTCTTCGCGCACCTGCAGCCGATGGCCGGCGGGACCCAGGGTGTAGTCGAAGCGCGACAACACACTGCCACCGACGCTCATCTCGATGCTGGTCACGCGGTCGAGATCGTCGTAGGTATACGCGGTGACGACGCCGTTGGCTGCGGTATAGCTCGTCACGTTGCCCGCGGCGTCGTAGGTATACGATGTGATCGCGGGAACGGTGTTCGCGTCCGCGACGGCGATCAGGAGGTTACGCGCGTCGTAGGTGTAAGCGACCGCGGTGCCACCGGAATTCGATGACTCGATGCCGAGCAGGTTACCGGCGGCATCCCAGTCATACGTCAAGGCGCCGCGCGGGTTCTGGACGGTGAGCAGACGGTCACGATCGTCGTACGTGTAGGTAGACAGGCCGGTGGCGTCCTGCATCGACGCCCTGAGCCCGTTCGCCGTGTAGGTCCAGAGCACCGGCGGCTCACCGAGCGACGGATCCGGCGTGCGCGTGATCCGGCGATCGTTGGCGTCGTAGGCGTAGGTGGCCGTGAGTCCGCGGAAGTCGGTGTGGCTCACCAGGTTGCGGGCGTCATACGCGAAGGTCTCGGTCTCGCCGAGGGGCAGTGTGCGCCGGGTGCGGCGACCCAAGGCATCGTATTCGAAGCGAGTGGTGCGCCCGGCGGCGTCCGTCTGCGCCACCGGGTAGCCCAGCTCGTCGTACGCAAAGGTCGTCACCTGCCCGAGGGCATCGGTGACGGACACGAGCCGCCCGAGGCCGTCGTAACCGAGGTCCGTCGCATTCCCCGCCGGATCCGTCTCGCGGATCACCCGGCCGATCCCGTCGTACGTCACCAATTCGACCGTGGCGTCCGGTCGAACCGTCCGTATGCGACGTCCGGCGCTGTCGTATTCATAGTGCGTCGTGCGCCCCAGTTCATCGGTACGGCCCGTCAGGCTGCCGTTGGCGTCGAATTCGAACCCCGTCAAATGCCCCAGGGCGTCGGTCGCCGACGTCTTCCGGCCCGCCGCGTCGTAGGTAAAGGTCTTGATCGCCCCCAGCTCATTGGTCGTGGCGACACGGCGGCCGACAGCGTCGTACGCGTGCTCGACGGAGCTGCCGTCCGGATGCGTCACCCCGAGCAGGCGATCATTGGCATCGTATGCATACTGGGTCGTCCGCCCACCCCGGTCCGTGCGGCTCGTCGCCCTCCCCTCGGCATCATACTCGGCGGTCTCGCTGGTCCCATCCGGGAACACCGTGGCGACGAGCCGGCCGAGCGCGTCGTAGGTGTACGCGGTCACCCTACCCAGCGCATCCGTCCGCGAGGCCACCTTGCCGTTCGGCGTGTACGCGGTCTCGGTGATCCCGCCCAAGGGGTCCGTCTCGCGGATGCGGCGGTTCTGTGCGTCGTACGCGTAGGTCCAGGTGAGCGTTTCCGCCTGCCCGTTCACCGTCCGGGGCACCGTGCGCGACAGGCGGTTGCCGTTGGCATCGTACGTCATGTCCGCCCGTACGCCGAGGGGATCGGTCTCGCTCGTCTTGTTGCCCCGGCCGTCGTAGGTGTAGCTCCAGACGTTTCCCTCGGCGTCGGTCGTCGTGAGCAGGAGCCCCTGGGTACTGTAGGTATGGGTCGTGACGTTGCCGAGGGGATCGCTGATCGATAGCAGGTTGCCGCGGGAGTCGTACGTGTAATTCGTCGTCTCACCGTTCGGTCGCGTCCGGGATAGCGGGCGTCCCAGGGTGTTGTAGGTGCGGGTGGTGGTGTTGCCGAGGGCGTCGGTCTCGGTGAGCAGGTTGTTGCGC